>CAZLRI010000075.1:0-9626 GCA_964561745.1 uncultured Pseudobdellovibrionaceae bacterium
CCCCCGCCTACGTTTTAACCATTTTTTACTGCTTTCCTGAGGGGGAAGTTCCGCTGTAACAAAAGAACCCTCTGCCAATCCTGACGATGAAAAACCTCCGACAATAACAGAGACCTTTGCGGAATTATATGTAGTAAGTTCTTTAGACATTGTTCTCCTCCTATTTTATCAAAATATTATATCTCCACACGTCCCTGAATGGTAACGCGGTGAATTGCACCAGCCAAAGTAGCCTGCCATGTTATATCAGGCAATAAACGATTTCCTTTATCGTTAGCAGACACGTCCGCTACTTTTGGAACCTGAACTAAATAGGGTTCACCATCAAACTTATCTGGATCAGGAGCAATAACTCCTTTTTTGATTGCGTTTTCGAGAGTAGCTCTTATTTGCGCTTCAATAATTGCAACACCTGCATCGGTATATGGAATTTTATCAGCATTGACTAACTTCTGAAAAATATTCTCCTGCATTCTGGCTCTGATCCAATCAATACCCTGAATGATATCAATAATGGCGATGCCATATTCATCGTCTAACATGTTAATGACCGTGACTTTGCCTAAACTGTTTTTAAGTTCCTCCATTTTTGAAATTGATGTTTCTCCGTAAACATCGATTCCAACAGTCAAAGTCCTGTGTCCTCGTACTTCAACAATACCGTCATCACTGATATCTTTTTGTTCATCGTGAAGTCCTAAGCTATTCTGGGTGTCAAATCTCACAGTCACATACGGAAGGCGGGAAGGCCTTACGTTGCTGTTTTCTGCAAATATTGCTGTAAGATAGGCCTGCTCATTGATCCACCTCTTGATGCCAAGTTTTAGCGTTTCATATCCACTCACTCGTTGACCTCCGCGAAGAGTACTTCATAATGATTCAAATCTGTTTCCATCCACCTTTCAATTTTTTGAACCTCAAAGATCGTTCCGTTATAAGCAACTCTATCTGCCTTTTGCGCGCTGGATTGTTCTGCTGTTTGAAGTTCGGTTGCTGTGTAGCCTTTCATATACCGCTTGGTGCGTTCTCCTTCCGACATTAATAAAAGTTCTTTTCCGCCTAAAGGTTGCATGCTGATTTCAATTTCAAAGGTTTCTTCAATCCCTGCTTCAAATTTGCCATCAACATATCCACCTGAAGCAGATGCGATCTCTCCTTCTGCTTGAGAATCTCCACCCGTAACTATAATATTTGTGACAATAAGCTCGTTTCCTTCATCTTGAGCGGTGATCGTAATCGCCCTTGCGCCTGTAGTTTCGGCACTTTGAACTGTGCCCATCGCTTCGATTACTATTGCTAAATTTGAAAGAGTTGTGCTGTGGTCCGTATCAAAAGTGACTGCAACGATAGAAAAACCATCGATTTTCATGTTGATAATATTTCCATCTATAAAATCAGCATCAAACTCCAGCACCTTTACCTGCCGTGATTCTCCATATCGGGTCACTGTTACTATCTCAGCAAAGCTGTCTATTAAATCTCGTCCGCTCATTTCAGTTTCACCTCATAATGAATTGATTGTCTTAGATGGCCTGTATCAATAAGGGGTTGAATTCCTTTTTTACCTCTAACAGTTTTCTGCCGAAGAGTTGATTCTGCGTTTTTCTGAAACTCACCCGTAGCAAATATTCCTTGAACATTTCCAACGTGATCCGCGCCAAGTTCAGCAAGCGCGTGTCTTGTTGTAGTTGCTCCTTCAAGAATTTTCTTGAACAAATCTCCTATCTTTTTCCCCAGATTTCCTTTTTCCTTATCAAAAGCTTGCGCCATAAAAGGTCGTGCCGGAATGTTTTTTGAAGGCACACCGAATTCGTTTGCTGCAGCTACTTCTGCAATGCCCGCGCCTTTTATGGTCTTCTCCTTGTATTCCTTATCTGGGTAATCTTCAGATTTTTCAGAAAGCACACCGACTTTCACATATGACTTATCAATGAGCCTTAGTTCTTTTTTAATTCTATTCCAACCTCTGTCGATTTCTGTAACGCTCATCTGTCAAAACTCCCGGATTGCGTGATTGTGAACGGCTTAACAACCTCACGTCTTAGACGCTTAAATGTTTTTCCATAAGACGTGGATTCCAAATCAGCTTCACCCGGTGTTCTGGCATATTTGTGTGAAAGATCTCCGACTTTTTCTTCAGTTATCAAAGAACGGGATCCACCAGTTGCTATTGAAAGCATATGTGCCGCCAAGTAAGTCGTGGCCAGATCCGCCTTATTACCAAAAACGGCACTGTTGATTGACAGTGCCGCTCTTGAAATGAATTGATTGATTCTAGCCGCTTCTATATCTGCGAGCTCCGGCGCTATATCAATCACGTCGCTGTGTGTTACGGTCATTCTTTCTTATCCTTTTTTCGAATATCTTCATCTTTCACTTTCAGCGATTCAATCTGCTTTTCAATCGCTGACAGAACCGACTTGCGTGTCTCTTCCTCCGACCACTTCAACAGTGTATCGAGATTGAATGTTTCCTTGATAACTTTGTTTGCTTCGGTTGTGTTCAACTTGGATATTCCACAAAATTCTTCGGTCTCTTTTTTGTTGGATTCGGGTTTACCGGCCTTTGGATCTGCAACTTTTTCATTTGTATCAGTCTTAGGCACATCGTAATCGCCAGCAGGGTGATGCAATACAACGATAAGACCTTTTTCCATTCTTTTTTGAACACCCGGATGCTTCTTTGCTTTTTCCCAAACTTCAAAAGGCACTTGGTTATTGCCAGCGATGATTCGAAATTCACCTGCTCGATACATGCTAGGAATTGTGTATTTTACCAAAACCGTTTTGCTCATAAAGATCCTCCTCAAAATTTCTATTATGCTACTTAGATGCCATCATAGATTGCCGCTGAAAGAGGATATGGCATCAAAATTCCGCCAAACCTTTCGTGACAATCGATCACATATTCTTGCCCCTCTTGTGTGGGCGGAAATTGCTCAAAATCAACCGGCACTTCCATCGTTACCTTGTCGGGATTTCTCTCGTACGCAACCATGATGTCAGAATCAAAGAAGTCATTCTTGGAAGAGGCAAGCTGTGGAACTTTGATGATGGAGAGTTTGATTCCTTCTTCTTCATATCCATTCATTATATACTTGTAGATGGAGATGTCCGAATTGGTAGAACATCTTTTGTTTTTGATGAGCTTGTATTGCGCACTTGGCAACAATAGTGTGTTGGTAGCAGATTCCACGTCGTTTGTATTGCTAGAGGGTGCTTCAAGACAATCCGAGATATCTCTGATGATTTGATCAGACGTTTTTGTTGTCCATGCTGTTGCGTCACCATCACCATCATTTTCAACTGTAGCCGTGGAAATATTTACATTGGTGAGAAAACCAACAATATTGTGTGATGGGTCACCAAAGAAAGCAATTTTGTTTTCAAGCTGATAAATTGCTCGTTTGGCTGACGATGCTCTGCTACCCTGTAAATCTTTTTTAGCCTGTTCAGCTTCGCGTATCTCCTGAATATTATATCCATAGGAGTCACCTAATGAACGAACTTTGGCAAAGTGTTCTTTCCCTCTAATATCTACACGTGGAAAGTCAGTTGCATAGTTTGACACAACCTTGGCAAATCCAACTTCTTCATACATCTCATAACCAATGATTTTTGTTCCTTTACCGCCATCAAGAGAGATTGGAAATAATCTTCTGGCTTTTAGCTCTGGAAATTTTACCCTGTAGGTTGTGCTTTTAATCTTTGTGAGCTGTTGCCCAAAATAGATCTGCTCGTTAGCGTCAAGTTTTTCTAGTGTCATCATATCCTCCTTATTGAGTCCTTAATCACTCACTATAAATTCAGGTCAAGAATTGCCAAACCTCCTGCAGCGGCACCCTTGAACCATTTTGCGTTTGTTACTTGAAAAGCCCTTACTGGTGAATCTGCATCAGTTCTGAATTTTCCACGTTCTGTGTTCAGTATGGATGAAATAGTCTCTGCCACTGCTCCTCCCGGCTGACTTAGTCCTCCTGTTACCGCAAGACCTGTAATAGCAATGTCTGTACTATGAGATGCAGAAGTAATTGTGATCTCTCGTGCACCGGTAACCTCTGCGGACTCAACAGCATCGCTTAACGCAATCTCTACTGCTAGAGCTACCAGAGTGGTGTCGTGGTTAATATTAAAGACAACCGCATTAATAGCAATACCGTTGATATTCATGTCAATTTTATTGCCTTCCACAAAGTCAGCATCAAAAGTCAGGGTCTGAACCTGTGCACGTCCGTCAAAAGTTGCATAAACGTCATCGTCCGGAGTAACAGCTTCCTCAACTTCGACAAATATCCGACCGCGCTGAACGACAGGGACACTTGAAAGAGGCTCGAAATACTCGTTTGGTTCACCCATGTCCCGCAACACACAACCCTCAAAACGATTATCAGCCGCGTCTGGTAACTGGACACCGTCTTCGTCGCCAGCAACCTTTGCCACACCTCGACCGAAATAGAGTCTATCAACCGGGTTATTTTTACTCAAAATGTCGTAATGACCATTGTCTGCACGTTGTCCCTTTGTGCCAACTGCCATTTCAAAATTATAAGATGTCTGCATTGTATTCCTCCTTAATCAAAATTTAATCTCGTCTTTAGACCTTCCAAGCCTCTGAATCTTGCTTTTGAGATTCTAAACGAGCCTTTTCAACGTCTGACCCTCCACCTGTTGCCTTGCCAGCATTGTCCATAAGCTCTTTTTCCAATTTACCTGCTCCGTCTGTTTTCCCTTCAGATTGGCTGGTTGAAATCACAGAGAAGCACCCAGCAATATGATCATTCGATAAACCATCCAGCTTCATTTCCGGATAAACCTTGGAAACAATCATTTTCTTGATATTGATATCCTCAAGGCTATCGATTTTGGCCTTACCAGCTTCCTCTTCACCTAAAATCTTTGTAGCAAAGCTCTCAAGTTGAATACGATCTTTTGCAATTTTGATCATGTCATTGCGTGAAGGTTTTTGAGCCTTGAGCTTTTCAATCTCAGAGTCCTTCTTTTTCAATTCGGCCTCTAAAGCATCAACTTTGCCTTTTAGCTCGTCTGCGCTTTTATTTGAGGCATCCAGTTTTTCTTTTGTATCTGCAAAAGCCTTCTGCTCGTCGCGTACCGCCTTTGCAACCTCTGGACTCACTTCATATTCAATGCCATCAATTTTGTGTTTTACTGACATAATATTGCCTCCTGATTCTCCTGTTTCATTTCTTTTATTTGAATCGAATTTTATCATGACCCCAGTTTCTGCGTCCATGTGCAATCTGTTTAATGGGCCCGCGCGTCCTTTACCTACAATGGCTAGATGATTATAAGTAATGTTCCTTTGAACAGCATCATAAGGGTCGCCCCCCCACTGTCCGGGTGTTTTGTCGAGTTCACAAAAATATCCGCATGAAGTTTCACGCTTGCCGTTTTCAACGTCATCAATTGTCTCTTGATCAGTGATGGTCACTCGGCAACGAACAAAATCGTGCACTGGTTCAATGCTGTCACTTGTAAAACCTGATTGATACTTTTTGGTATTTTCAGATGTGAGCATTGCCGGAGGATGGTCGTTTGTGACAACCACTTCGCGAAGAGAGTTCAGAGATCTCTGATCAAAGACTTCTTCAGGAGGTCTCAGTTCCTTGAATATAGAACCATCGGGCATCTGGTATTTGAATATGCCGATGCGTGTAGCATAAGCTGATGTCTTCAAATACCCTTGTGGCGTTCTTTCGGCTTCATCCAGACGCCCTATGTCGATTCGCGATACGCGCACTTTTTCTTTCATACAATGCCAATTGTAAGGGCGAGGTATGCAATCTGTCTATGTGCCTTTTTTATTCCGGCCTATACAGCGGAATAGCAACACACCTGCAGTTTATATCTTCGCCCGGGTGGCCAGTAGCCGGCGGATCATTCCAAGAAAATATCTGCCCATTATTAGCTTCATGGGTATCGCGAACACGTTCATCACCGGAAGTTGACCAGACATATTCTTTAACACCAACACTTTGCTGTCTATTCTTGTTAAGCATGCCGTTGAATTTTGAAACCTGATCTCTGGCGATGAGCTTGGCTTTGTTATGTGAGATATTGAAAGCGTTTTTAATTTCTATTGTCATATCTTTTGCAAGTGTGCCTTTTTGAGCGCCCCTCATCACAATACCTTCGACTCTTTTTAACTGGTCTTCTGGTATAGATTTGATTAACCCAGCGTTTGTTTTTACAAATGCTTTGATCTCCGTTTCCAACCATGATTCATGTCCAACAGAGACCGAAAGTACTTTTTTTTGAGAAAATTTCTCATAAAACATTATCTTCTCTGTAATTTTGTAATAATAGCGTCTGTTGATTGCTTCGATACGTTCAGCCGCATTAATCGCCATTGTCGCAATCATTGTGTCTGTATAGAGCGAATAATACTGATCTATAATCGAATTGATAGCCGCTTCTATCTCATCCACATACTCATCCATTCTGTCTGCAGAGGGATGCATAGCTTCTGCGCTTTTTGTGATAGATGATATTTGGGGGACAAGAGTTTCACGGATAATGCCGTTTAGAAAGTTGACCATCTTCCGAAGTTGTTTGAAATAATAGAGCTCTGATGTTTTTGAGGATGGTGGCCTGTTCAACTTAATGGCTTTTTGTGAAACTTTTCTTTTTCTTGCATCAAATTTTGATTCAATAAGTTGATCAATCATTTTTACATCTCCGCATTTGCAGTGTTGTCCAGTTCGCCGCGTGCTTCAAAATCAAGAATTGTTTCAACTGAAAAACCGCTCTCTCCAAATCTGCTTTTTGCAATCTCTTCTGGGGTAATAACAGCACGGTCAATATAAGAGCCATCTGCTTCGGCCATGATTTTCCTGATTTCAGCTTTTTCTTTTTCGTCCATTTGCCAAAGCGGTATAAATTGAAATGAATATTTTGATTTCTGACCTTTGGAAATACCATTTTTCTCACTAAAAATAAGATCTAGTATTTTCGTATATACAGGTCTTAAAATACTTTCCTGCTTGTTTTTGACATGATCATACCAGTCTTTTGTTTGTGATTGTCCACCTTCACCCAAAGAAGCGCCGGGACTTTCACCTAACAAAAGAGAATGTGGCATATCTGTAGCCGCCACAAGTCGGTTATTAATCATTTTCAAAAGATCTGCAAGACCTGAAACATTGGTCGTCTGTCTTTCGTATGTTTCATCTTCGTTGAGAACAATGGCATTGATATTTGAGATTGTCCGCATGACCAACTCAAGCCGTTTGCGCAAAAGTTCATCTTCACCACTTGCAAGTATCTCATGAAGGTTTTTGAGCTTCAAAACAGCAGGAGTAAAATCAGGGATCAAAGCCGCCACAGCGTCATTGGATGTATTGAAATTTCGTATCACGTTGTATAGCCTTACGAAAATAGAGTCTCCCCAATTATTGTTTTTGAGTCTTATGTTGTGTGGCAATGGAACACCATCAAACCGAATAAATCGCGAATAATGAAATTTTGAATATTCTGTCTTCGTATCAGGCGAAATCAGTTTATAGTATTCAGGAAATCCAAAATTTGGAGAGTTCAAATCTTTATTGACCTCTGCATCGACATCAATCTGGGTTTTATCCAGAACTTTAAAAAAAGAGATTTTAGGCACATTATCAAGCTGTAGAGGTTCTTCAGGTTTTTGATTATCAATTCCAACAAGAATACCCGCTCCGCCATAAAGGCGAGATCGCTTCAATGCATCTTCCAGTTTCTCATCAATAGCATGGCGCTTTAATTCGTCATAAGCTTTTGAGGTAAGTTCAGGATCATCATCAACTCGAATCTCAATACCTTCACGCACCATCTCTTCAGGCAACCTGTCAACAATGCGAGCTGCAATATCATCGCTTTCATAGAGATATTCAAGAATTTCATTTGTAAACAAGTCCGGGACCACGTATGCGCTCATTTGCTTGTCACGACCAGACATGTCCAGATCAGTAAGAGCGTTTTTCCAACCGTCTATCTTTTCGATCTGTTCTGCTATTCTGATTGATTTTGTTTTTCTTCCCATATGTTGCTCCTTAAAATCCGCTTAAAAACTGTTTCAAACGTTCAATTGCATCACTACCGCCCATCTCTGACCAAGCCTGTGTGCTGGCATCAACCTGATCATTTGGCTCATTCGGACATCTGGTAAATTCATCAATATACTCTTCAATCCAAGTGCAGATTGATGGATCTGGCAGATAAATATTTCCAGCCTCCTGCAAGTAGGACATTGCTGTAGCACGTGTTAGTTTATCCCCTTTGGGTTCCACAGCCACAAGTCCTTCAACTTTTTTCTCAAAAACCGACATGATTGCAGGGCCATTGGCCTTGTCTTCAATGAGCTTTTTTCTTGCTTCTGGATATTTAAGAGAGAGCTTTGCAATTTCCCTCAAAGTTTCCAAAAAGCCGATCCGTTTTCTAAACTGATCGATCAAATAAAAATATATCCCTATCTTACCCCACACCTGTCCGACTACGAAACTGCCTTTTTTTGTTTTCTTGAATGTGGCGTCCCAAGACTGGAAGACAATATCAAATTTAGGTGGCAAGATTTTATAGAATCGCCAGTTGCTTCGCTTGTATAAATCGCCTTCTTTTTCTGATGGCCGTTGTAAAAACTGCCCGGCATAAAAACGGCTGCCGTTGCTTTTCATTTCATTGAGAACATCTCTGGTAAATCTCTTAGGAAAGAAAAGTCCTTCTTTGTAGTATTTTGCTATTTCAAGAGGCGAAACATCAGCTCCTTCAAGTTCAGCAGGAATACAAAAATGCTCGTATTTATCAGGCTTCTTTTCCAGCTCGTGACCAGTCACATCATCTTCATGAAGCCTCTGCATAACGACTATCCGCAAACCTGTTTCTTGATCATTAAGACGTGTTGAAAGCGTTCGACTATAAAAAATGTTAGCCTTTTCTAGTGCAACTTCCGAAAGTGCCTCAAGCGGGTCAATAAGATCATCCGCAACAATTACATCAGCTCCATGACCAGTAACACCACCTGCGATAGATGCGGCATAACGAACACCCGACTTATTGTTTTCGTAAAAAGATTTTACATTCTGATCGCCAGTTAAACCAAATGCATTGTGCCAAAATCTTTGATACCATTCTGAATCAATCAACTGGCGGCTTTTACGGCAATGCTCGATTGAAAGCTCTCTTGAATGAGATGCACTTATGAATTTCAAATGCGGATATTTTGTCCAAGCCCACGGGCAAAGCATGATCGAAACAATGTAAGATTTCAAAGAGCGGGGGGATATGTTGATGATGATATCTTTGTCTTTCTTTTCCTTGCGACCAAGACGTTCAATCTCTCTTTGTAGTCGATGGCATAAATATTCGATATGCCAGTTGAGCTTCAGATCGTTCACTGGCTCCAGTACCTCCCAAGCTGCAAGAAAAAAATCGTAGTACCGCTTTTGACAACACCTCTTTTGATACTCTAATCCGAGTTTTACTTTTTCAACTTTGATGTCTTGCGTTGTTTCTCCCATTTCTCAATATTCTTTCGCTCTTTATCAAGCTCGTCATCGTCCATCTCAGACAATGGTTTGCCTCCGAACAAATTGGATCCATCCGGATTCATAATTGCCAGAGGCACTTTTCCATCAATTC
>CAZLRI010000076.1:0-2686 GCA_964561745.1 uncultured Pseudobdellovibrionaceae bacterium
AATGCCCTGGGAAACCGGTTCCTGTATAAGCCAACTCATCCCAAGAATGGTTTAAATGATTGAATTTATTTAAGAGAAACTCCGCAGCCTTTCTTGCTGAATCAGAATTTGCTTCACCGCCTGCAACAAGCGCCATTAAAGCCCAAGCTGTTTGCGAAGGCTCGCTTTGTTTTCCCTTTACATAAGTATTACACTTGTAACTTTCCGGCGATTCGCTAAAACCTCCATCATCATTCTGAATACTTTTAATCCATGCAGTAGCTTTCTTTACTTCATCGCCCAATGGATTCCAGCTAAGCTCTGACAGTCCTGTTAATACACACCAAGTTCCATAAATATAGTTTACTCCCCATCTGCCATACCAGCCACCAAACTTCTCATGGCTTGTCTTAAGATATCTGATTGCTTTCTTAACCAGCTGATCATTCATTGTCATGCCTTTGCGGGCCAGAAGTTCGATCATCCTGCCTGTAATATCCGGAGAAGAGGGATCCAGACATGCCCTATGATCAGAGAAGGGAATTTCATTAACAAGTTTACAGTTTTGGTTTTTATCAAACGCACCCCAACCACCATCATTGTTTTGCATTGAAAGAAGCCATGACATTCCTTTTCTGATAGCATTAGCCTTTTCTGAATCACGTAATGAAATACGCTCTAAGACTGTTACAACTTCTATTGTATCATCAACATCCGGAAAATAATCATTTTTAAATTCAAACGCCCATCCTCCTGATTCAGCTTTTGGATTCTTTACAGCCCAATCACCTTTAAAATCAGTGATCTGTTTGGATATCAGCCATCTGCCTGATTTAAGAATACTTGGATTATCCGGAGAAACACCAGCTTCAAGCAAACTTAAAATTGCCCATGGCGTATCCCAGACAGGGGAGATGCAACACTGTTGATGTATGGGGTTATTTCCTTTTGTGCGTTTCTTAATAATCCCCTGCAGATTAATACCAGAGCGCATATCCTGTACATCATAACATGTAGCAGGCACATCTATTGTAGGATAGGTCTGATGAAATGATTTTAATGCATTAAGTGCGGTTTTTATCTCCTTTGAATCTGAGGCATATCCCATTGCCTTAAAACCAAGCGCTGCATAAGCAAGAGCAGGGTAGATATCTGCTGTTCTTTGGATATGTTCCCAAGTCCAATTCAAACATTTTTTAGTAGCTTTGGTGCGAAATGGTTTGAATGGAATTTTGTTATAAACCTTAAGGATCTTATCCATGAGGATAAAAAATGTGCCCCATGAGAATAAGCCCTTTTTGTCCTTAAAGGAAAAATCTCTTTTCTCATGTGGTTCTGCAAATAATTCCTCAAGATTAAATTCCTCAGTGATCCTTTGAACTGGTTTGACAGACATAAAGACCAGAAGGGGGACAATACATGCCCTTGCCCAGCTTGAAAATTCATAGATGTTAATTGGAAACCAGTTAGGTGCTAAAATCAGCTCTGGCGGCATCTCAGGGCAAGCTGACCATGGAATAAGCCCGAACATCGCAAGATGGATCTTTGTAAAGACCGTGCATTTTGTTAATCCACCATGCTTTAATATAATCTCTCTAGCTTTTTTCAGCGGTAAACTATTGATGTCATAACCAGCAATCTTTAAGGCAAGATAGCACTCAACTGTAGCTGATAGATCTACTGGTCCGTCATAATATAATGACCATGAGCCATCAGATCTTTGCACATCCAATATTCGCTGGCATATTCCTTGTTCAGTTTCCTCATCTTTTACTTTAAGAAATCTTTGTAAGAATATGAATTGTGCGCCAATTGACTCGTTTGCTTGCAGGCTAAACCACCAATAACCATCTTTATACTGAATTGACAAAAGATTAAGGGTAGCAAGAGACAATATCTCTCTGATTTTATCAGAATAGTTTATCTTTTCTTTTTTAGGGGATATTTTCTTAGTTAAATCAACAAGTTGTATTTCTTTTATCTGCATCACTAAAGCTTATAAATGAATACATGCCTTGTTTCAAGTTAAAAATCCATATAGTTCAATAAATTAGTCTTCAGACAATTAGTCTTCAGACGGAGCAAAAATTTGCAAATTAAGATGGTATTTTTGAAGTTTATATACCCGGTATGCGAACTTCGCGCTAAAATTTTGCGTCAATCAGAAAGTCTTCAGACGCAGGAAGTCGTCAGACGGAGCAAAAAAGTCGTCAGACGGAGCAAAAATTTGCAAATTAAGATGGTATTTTTGAAGTTTATATACCCGGTATGCGAACTTCGCGCTAAAATTTTGCGTCAATCAGGAAAACAAGATGAAGCACTTTTGTGGGAAAAAAAAGCGGAAAAACTTAAAAGCCTGCTCGATAGATAATAAATAAAATTCAGTCCAATTCTTAAAGGTTCTTTCGTGTTTAACTTGCACGAAATGATGTAGATTCATGAATATATTGAGAAAACGCAAAAAACAGCTTTCTAATAAAAAAAATGGCAAACTTTCTTCAAAAGATGTCATCCCTGCGAAGGCAGGGATCCAAAACTAGTTGAATTACAACTGGATTCCTGCTTCCGCAGGAATGACAATCATGGAGACCAAGCCTTTAGTAATGAATAATTTGCAACTTATTTATGAATGAACCTTCTTAAATATATCCATTTTGTCGTATAAGATATATTATGTCTGGTGGCGGATTGGTCTTTAGACCATAGG
>CAZLRI010000076.1:2786-9610 GCA_964561745.1 uncultured Pseudobdellovibrionaceae bacterium
AGGTTTTGAACACATGGATAAAACCGCAAAACACATACCAGTTGCGTAAGTTAAAATTGTCTTATTTTTCAATGGGTTATATTTGGAGAAAAATGATTAAAACAATAAATTCACTCACTTATAAAGGTTTTTTGACATGAAGTCAGCTTACGCAAATTACGCACCCTGAAGGGTGCGGCTACCATTTTGGTAATATTGATGAGATAGATTCTAATTATTTCTTAAAGTATTAACTTCTATTCCATTATCCTTAAAGAAAGATTTTAACTTTTCGATAATTCTCTCTTCAAGTTGACGAACCCTTTCTTTGCTTATGCCATAACTATCTGCGATATCCTGAAGTGTTGCAGGAAGCTCAGCAACAAGCCTTTGCTCAAAAATTTTTAAATCTCTTTTGGTTAGAGTCTTAGAAAATTCTTCAAGTTTTTGGTTTAATATATTTTTTGCTTCATTTTCTTCTATCTGCTCATCAATAGGTTTTTGATTATCTGGTATAAAATCCTGAAGAATGGTTTCTCCACCTTCTTCTTTATTCCCTGTAGGAGACTGTAACCCATACTCAGGTTGCGTCAGCCTTTTTTCCATTTCAATAACATCTCGTTCCTTTACACCCAGCTTTTTTGATAGAAGCTGTGGCGTGGCATAGTACCCCAAAGCTTCAAGTTTATTTTTTTCCTGCATCAAATTATAAAAAAGCTTGCGCTGAGCTTTAGTAGTTCCAATTTTTATTAAACGGAAGTTATCAAGTATATATTTTAGAACATATGATTTTATCCACCATGTTGCGTAGTTTGCTAATCTGGATCCTTTATCAGCATCATAATTTTTGACAGCATGCAGTAAACCTATGTTACCTTCCTGAATTAAATCTAACACATTTTGATATGCAGTCCTGTATTCCATTGCAATCTTAACAACCAGCTTAAGATGCGTAAGAACCAGTGTTTTAGCTGCCTCTATATCTCCAAATTCATGATATCTCTTTGCCAGTTTTTTTTCCTGTTCAGCTGTTAATACAGGATATGATTTTACCTCCTGCATGTAGCGCTGCAAAGGATCTATTGGAATGATTTGTTTACTTGGTTTCTTGCCCATGTTGGTTTTACGATTCATATACTATTTTACCACTAACTATAGTATATAAAACCTTTCCCAGAAGGCGCCATCCTTCAAAAGGAGTGTTGCGGCTTTTTGACTTAAACTTAGAAGAATCAATGACAACCGGCAGCTTCTCATTAAAGATTACTATATCTGCAACATTACCTACCTTAAGACTGCCACGTTTGATATTAAACACTCCACATGATCGGCTGGTAAATACATCTACCATTCTTTGTAATGTAATTTTGTTATCATGCACCAGCTTTAACGCCAAAGGCAATGCTGTTTCAAGCCCTATGATACCAAATGAGGAGTCCTCAAAGCCAAGCTCTTTTTCTATTATATTATGTGGTGCATGATCTGTTGCAATAGCATCAATGGTCCCTTCTGCAAGCGCACTTATCAGTTCTTTTCTGTCGTTTTCTGTTCGCAAAGGAGGATTCACTTTAGTATTAGAGCTATAACCATATACAGCACTATCTGTTAATGTCAGATGATGAGGAGTAACTTCACATGTTACTTTTATATGCAGCTTCTTGGCTTCTCTTACCATCTCAACGCCACCTGCTGTTGAAAGATGAGCTATATGAAGATGCGCACCTGTCATGCCTGCAAGCAGAATATCACGCGCTATCATAGACTCTTCAACCACACTCGGAATTCCCCTTAACCCAAGCTCTGTTGATACATTTCCTTCATGCATAACACCGCGACCTTTAAGATTTAGATCTTCTGCATGAGAGATAACAGATAGATTAAATGAGCTGGCATATTCCATAGCATGCCGCATCAAAGCGCCGTTCATAATGGGTTTGCCATCATCTGAAATTGCAATCACACCTGCCTTTGCCATATCTCCGATATCTGACAGGTTCTCACCTTTTAAGCCTCTTGTAACAGCTCCGACAGGTAATACATTAACGATACCACATTCACCGGCTTTCTTGATGATGTAATCTGTAACTGCAGCAGTATCATTTACAGGGTTTGTGTTAGCCATACAAAGAATAGTCGTAAAGCCACCTGCTGCTGCTGCACGAGTTCCGCTCTCAATATCTTCTTTATATTCTTCTCCCGGTTCCCTCAAATGACAGTGTAAATCAACAAACCCCGGAGACACTATTGCACCCTTTGCATCAATAACATCAGCATCATCTGGCGCTGACTTTGATTCGGTTAATTCAGCAACTATTCCATTTTTAACAATCAAATTTATTTTTGTATCAACATTGGCTGACGAATCTATCAATCGGCCATTTTTTATAAACAAAGTTTTCATGTTCACTGCCCCACCTCCTCATGTTCATCACCAATCAGCAAATATAGTAAAGCCATGCGCACTGCCACACCATTTGTGACCTGTTCCAATATAACAGAGCGCTCTCCATCTGCCACATCAGGCGTAAGCTCAACTCCACGATTAACCGGACCAGGATGCATTATTGTAAGGTCTTTTTTAGCAGCACCTAATCTCTTTGTATTAATACCAAAGTGCCTTGAGTATTCTCTTAACGACGGAAACAGGTTATCATCTGCCCTTTCGCGCTGGATTCTCACTAACATCAAAACATCTAATTTAGGAATTAGATCATCCAGATCATAACATATTGTTGCTCCCAAATTTTCTATACCCACTGGGATAAGGGTTTTGGGACCACTTAACACAACATTCATTCCCATTTTGTTTAAGAGTAAAATATTGGAGCGCGCAACTCTGGAATGCAAAATATCACCAACTATACCAACCGTTAAACCATGCATTTTGCCTTTGACCTCCTGAATGGTCATAAGATCGAGCAGCGCCTGCGTTGGATGTTCATGAAGTCCGTCTCCGGCATTTATCACATGGCTATCAATTGCCTCTGAAATTAATTGTGGAGCACCAGACATGGAATGCCTAATAACAACAATATCCGGCTTCATTGCTTCAACATTTTTCATTGTATCCAAAAGATTTTCACCCTTATTCATTGCACTGCCGGATTTGCTTATGTTTACAGTATCAGCAGACAACCTTTTTTCAGCAATCTCAAACGAAACCCTTGTCCTTGTGCTGTCTTCAAAAAAACAGTTAACAACGGTTTTTCCTCTTAATGTGGGAACTTTTTTAATTCGTCTTTCTGAGATTTCCTTAAAAGACTCTGCGGTTTGTAAAACAGTTAAAACATCTTTTTTTGTGAGGTCATTGATTGAAATGATATGTCGTGTTGATAGCTTCATTATTTATATTCCTTAACATATACGCAATTTTCTCCATCTATTTCTTCTAACATCACCTTCACATTTTGATTTTGCGTTGTGGTTATATTTTTTCCAGTATAATCTGCCTGAATAGGCAACTCTCTCCATCCACGATCTATCATTACCATTAGCTTGATAAACTTTGGACGACCAAAATCTATTAAAGCATCCATAGCTGCCCTGATCGTTCGGCCTGTGTATAAAACATCGTCGACCAATATAATCCCTTTTCCGGTAATGCTGAAGGGAAGCTCGGTTGAACGGACAACAGGTTGCTCATTAACCTCAGAGAGATCATCGCGATATAAATTAATATCCAGAGACCCCACCTCTATTGGTTTTCCCTGAATGTTTTCTATTTTACTTGCCAGCAATTTTGCAAGAGGAACCCCTCTGCTTCTTATTCCAACCAACACCACCCCTTCTGTTCCATCTTCCACAATCTTTTGGGCTATTTTCAACAGCACCTTATCCATGTCTGATTTTGTTAAAAGAATTTTATCTTTCATTTTTCTTGCCTCATCTATTTAATCCACCGGCCAAACTCATCCCACCTGATTCCACCTTGATCTTTGTCTAAAGACAACCACACAAACATTGCTTTACCTTTAATATTCTCTTCTGGAACAAACCCCCACTCCCTGCTGTCTGCGCTGTTATCACGATTATCTCCCATAACAAAATAATGTCCTTCAGGCACCGCGAATTCATAACTAGAACGCCAAATACCGTTTTCATATTGAACTACATGTTTGACATCTCCTGTTGCTTCTTCAAAGAAATTATAATTCTCGAAATCTGGCACATATGGAATATGTTTTAAGCTGCCACCTACAATATTAAGAAGACGTTTATCTTCAGAATCTTGATTAACAACAAGAGGATCATGAGACAGACACTCTCCATTTACCAATACATCTGTTCCTTTGATTTCTATTTTATCTCCGGGCAATCCAACAACTCTTTTGATAAAGTCTTTGCTTTCATCAACTGGATAAATAAAGACAATAACTTCTCCCCTTGTTGGGGATCTCAATTTTATAAATTTATTTTTTGTGAATGGAATTCTAAGACCATATATAAATTTATTTACAAATATATGGTCTCCAACAGACAACGTTGGAATCATTGAACCAGATGGAATTTTGAAAGCTTCAATGACAAAAGCCCGTATAAAAAGAGCTATTATTGCTGCTGTTAAAAGTGCCTCAACATACTCTCTAACAATATGCTTTTTCTTTTTTTGATGCTGATCTGTATTATTCATTATTGTTCGTTCAGGACTACGATTGTTTCAACAGCCTCTAATCCTTCGAACTCCTTTTTGTATTTGTGAGCTTCATCTCTGTTAGCAAAGCCGCCTATTCTAACACGATACCATCTCCCTCTATCTGGTATGTCTGCTATCATAAGATATGCTGGATATCCTTTGTTTTTCCACTTCTCCACGATTCCATTAGCTTCATTAACCTGCTGATATGATCCAATCTGAAGTGAATATTTTGTATTTTCAGCTGACTTAATTCTAACTACACCTTGCTCTGAGCTTGTGGCTTCTGCCTGCCTCATCTCAACCTGTTGCGGTTCTTTCAAAGACTCAGTCTGAGTTTCATTTGTTGAAAGCTGTTCTTCAACTGCTGCTGGCTGGTCAATATTATATTCAGTAGTGCTATTTTCCCTGTTAGTGTGATCTTTGTTCGATGAATAAGAATTAGTTCTCTCTTCAGGTCTTTTAAGTATTTCGTTCAGCCTTTGTTTTAGTTCTGGAGTCTTGGCCTGATCAACTATGTCTTTTGCCATTGTTTGAATTTCCGAATCTGCTTCAGTGGGTATAGTTACAGACTTACTATCTCCAACAATCATTGGACCTTCATTCTGAAAACCTAAAAATTTAGGACCATATTTTGCCCCAAGATAAAACACAAAAAAAACTGTAAACACTTCTAAAACAAGCAATGCAAAGAATTGCCCAAAGGTAAATCGGCAAAAAAAACCATCATTGTTATCAGTGGAGCGATGGTGTCTGGAATAATCCACCATACGGGGTTCTCTATCTCTATTTTCTGTTCCTTCAAACATTTTGCACCTCTTCTTTAAGCATTTTTTCAGGAGCAGAAATACCAAGCACGCTTAATGCATTTTGTAACACAATCTGGCAACTTTTCAATAGATAGAGTTTAGCCATAGTTATTTTTTCATCATCGCTTATAATCATATAACGTTTATCACCAGAGCCCTTACTATAATAGGATTGGAATAATTTAGCTAAATCTAAAAGATAAAAAGCTAATCTATGTGGTTCTAAATTCTCTGCGCTTTTTAAGATCACAGAAGGATAATCGCCTAGCATTTTTGCTATTGCAACCTCTTCTGGCAAATTAAGCAATTTTTGATTCACAGACTTAAAATCAGGATTAATTTCCTTTTCTAATGCTTTTCTAAACACGCTGGCAATACGAGCATGGGCATACTGTATATAAAAAACCGGATTTTCTGCTGTTTCTTTTTTCGCAAGCTTAAGATCAAAATCAAGCTGCGCATTATGCGATCTCATGAGAAAAAAGTATCGGCAAACATCTTTACCAACATCATCTAACACATCTCTAAGTGTTTCATAAGTAGCTGACCTAGTTGACATTGAAACAACTTCCCCTTCTTGAACCAGATTCACTAACTGTATAAGGACTATTTCAATGCTACTTCGATCATAGCCAAGTGCTTCAACAGCACCCTTCATTCTTTCAACATATCCTGCATGATCAGCACCCAGAATATCAATAACCCTTTCAAAACCCCTGTCATATTTATTTTTATGATAAGCTATATCTGTGGCAAAATAAGTCAGGTCACCGTTACTCTTCTGCAGCACACGATCCTTGTCATCACCTAATTTAGATGACTTAAACCATACAGCTCCATCTTTTTCTTCAATATAGCCATTATTTCGCAATGCCTGAATAGCACGGTCAACTGCAGCATCAGTATGAAGACGATTTTCATAAAAAAACAGATCATGTTCAACACCAACATCCTGCAGATCAGTTTTAATTTCATCCAGTATTTTAGCGCCTCCAAACTCACCACAATATGATATTGCATCGGTTTCAGGCATGAGTTTTATTTTATCAGCTTCATTTTCAAGCAAATATCTGGCTATATCTATGATATAGCTGCCTTGATAACACTCTTCCGGAAATTCAATCTTTTTCCCCTGAAGCTCCTGATAGCGTAAATATATAGATCTCCCCAAAGTCAGAATCTGCACCCCTGCATTATTTACATAATATTCTTTTGTAACATCATAGCCGGCTGTTTTAAGAACATTCGCCAGCACATCACCATAAACAGCACCACGACCGTGTCCAATATGAAGCGGACCAGTTGGATTTGCGCTTACAAACTCAACCTGAACTTTTTTGTTTTGCCCTAAAGTCAGGCGACCATATTTCTCTGATTTTGTGATTATTTCGTTCAATATATCG
>CAZLRI010000077.1:0-9351 GCA_964561745.1 uncultured Pseudobdellovibrionaceae bacterium
ATAGCCCTTGGCGTTTCTCAAACACCCGCAGATGCCATGAAAAATAATTGTAATATTAACTTCACTCCGAACAACGTGATTACCCGTATTTTAGATAAGCCTGCGCCAGATGAAATAATGGGTCCGTGGGCATGGACAGGCTGGTTTCTTTTACACCCCAGTATCTTTGATCAGGTAGAAAAGCTAAGATTGGATGCAAAAATCACTCGCCATATGCTCTTGGGTGATTTTTTTGAAGAACTGCGCAAAAAAGGTGTTCGGTTTATAGCTGCCCCTGAAGCGCATTGGCATATCAACCTCAATACTCGTGCTGACATTAGGCAGGCCGAAAAGTTTCTGACCAGAAAGGATAGATAATGAAAGTTCTTTTTCTAACAGGTATTGGTGTTTCCTTCGGCGAAATCTATGCTGCTATTAAGATCGCAAGGCAGATACGGCTATCTGGCAATGATGTTGAATTTGCCTGTGTTTGCTATGAGACTGCTTTAATAAGCTAAAGAGTCAAGGTCAGGTATCCACAAACTACATATTGTCTTAAAATTAACTCTAGGTTGGCTGAAATTCTTAAAAAAGTTATTTTTTTGCCCAAAAATCGCAATAAATACCAATAATTTACTTTAGTATCGAAATAATGAAAAAATAAGCAACTTCATAATGTGGATTATGGATACATGGTTCCGATTTTTTTTAAAACTTCGCACACCTTATCTACAGTAGCATCTACTGTCTTTCTCCCCACATCATCATTTTCAAAAGGCGCTTCAACAATGCCTCCAAAATGGCTATCATCTCCAACAACTATCATGCCGCTAATATTCATCCATGAATGAATTGCCTGAATAGTATATTCCTGTCCCCCATTCCTGCTTCCGCCAACAGCTATGGCAGCTCCTATTTTATTTTTTAACTTAAAATTATTTCTCCTTAGCGGCAATGACCTGTCAAACAAAGCCTTGATCTGCGCTGTAACCGAACCAAAATATACAGGTGAGCTTACAATGATCGCATCTGCATCTTCAAGCTTCGCCCTAACATCATCCATTGAATCTTTAATTGAGCATTTACCCAATTCCTTTTTGCATAAATTACATGCTGTGCAATACCCTATCTTTGATCTGCTGATAAATATTTTTTCAGCATCAAACCCCTTTGCTACAATCCTGTCTCCCACATAATTAATAATCTTGTCGTTATTACCATCTTTGGTTGGACTGCCTGACATACAAAGAATCTTCATGTTTCCCCCCTTAATAATTTAGATGATTGGTAATATATGATGATATGAATACTAATTCAATAACTAACAAAACTCATTGAATCACTTCTTGTTCTACCAAATAATTGCCTAGCTGAACGCCACAATAAAATGCGCCTCCGAATACAACACCGGTAGCAACACCCAAAACTAAGCCAAGTGGACTAACTCCTGATGCCACTGCTGAAGCACCAAATATAGTTGCATATGATGCTATGGTTGATAAAATGCTTGATGCAGCTATTCTTGCCACATGACCTTCAAATGAATCATCTGTTAAGCCCATGCAAGCAAGGGCCCTTGTTACTGTAAAATCAATGGGAAGAAAACTCATGATTCCTAAAGGAAGACTGGCCAGAGCAAACGGTAAAGATGCGCCGCTCCTTACTGTAAAATATATTGCTCCTGCAACAGGAATGGCAGTAAGCACCATTCTCTCAAGCCTATTCACTCTTTCATGTTTGATATATCTTTCATACCCTGCAATGAGAAGCTCAGATGAGCTCATGAGAGCAGCTGTTGATAAGCTGCCAGCGCAAAACCTTCCAAATGTCATATGCTGTGAATTTTCAGCGCTTCTGGCAAAGGCATCTACAATACGCTCTACAATTGAAGCATTACTGGAAATTGTCGGCGAAAGATTTGTGTTAAGATGAGCAGTAACATCAACTAGATTATTTGAATCTGGAGACAATAAAGGATGCCCTTCTGAAACTATATAAAACGAATATGATCTATTATTACCTGCCCTGAATATTCCATCATTATACTCAGATGTAAGTATTTGATTTATGTTAATGTCCCTTCGTCCTGACGATATAAACCGATTCAGCGTATCCAACATCCAAAAACCATTTTGATGTTCAGCAATTAATATTCGTCCGGTTTGTCTTGGTTCCAGAAGAAAGTCCATATCAAAAAGATGGAATAAAGATCTTTTTGGCAATGATAAAATTTCACCATCAGCTCTTAGCGATTCTGTCAATGTATCCAGATTTTGATGATTTCCATTGTAAGTTTCTAAAAATCTGTCCAAACCTTCAAAACCATCTGTATAAAAATTACCAGATGTTCTTTCAAGTGAGTTTCCTATTATGCTCTGCCACTCTGTTCTTATATAATTCCACCAGCATTGCCGCTCTCTTGCCATTGCTTCAGAAAGATATGCAATTGCTTGAGGTTTTTTTATGCCTCTAAATTTCATGCAACTTTGAATGGTTCGCTCAGAAGGAGCTGGATTGCGCACTGCCATTAAAGAAGCATCTCTATACTCAAGCCTAGCCCTGTAATTATTGCCTTCCAAGGTTGGAAAAACATTATGTCCGTCTTTTGTAAAAAGAAAATATCTACTTCCATGACGCCTCTCACCATCTGTATAAAAATCTTCAAGCACAAACCCTCGCCCGCCATCTTCTGCTCCTCTGATCTCCAACAATTCACTAAAATCAATATCTGAAGTATACAAAAGCCTATCTAGTTTAGATGCCTGATCATAGGTTAATGGTATTATTCCTCTTGTTAAGATTCGGTTTCTTAGCAGATCAAAAGTTCCTGCCCTGTTTCTATCTGGACTTACCTGATTTGGCAAAGCTTCAAAATCTACTATGTCACCAAAACTTAAAACACTGAGTAAAGAATTCCTAAATCTTGGATCAAGTCTTAAAAAAGATGGAGGAAAATTAGGAGCTATTCTTTCAGAATATCTGAAAGCAGATGAGTCACCTTTTGCTGCCTGTTGTGAACCAACCGCATGATCCTCTGGGGTAAAGAAAGACTCCAGCAGCGCTTCTCGATCCATAGGAACCTGAGCGCCTCCTCCAACCCTATCAGAATTTCCTGTTTCTCCTGCAAAAAACATAAGATAATCCTTTTGCCCCCTATATATATTATCGGCAAATTTTAAAAAATGTTGCTTAGTTTTTTATCTTTATTTTATAAATAGTTAGGATGGGGTCTTAAAGTAGGTTGTTAAACATTTCTTCGAATTTCTGCTTTTCAATATTAGTTTACATGTTTTTACCACACAACTTTTTTAATGAAAGAACGATAATAAAAATAGAAAAGCATATTATCATAATTTAGTAAAAAATAAAATTAAGGAGGTAGTCATATGTATGCTGTTGATGTGTTGTACTCTTGTATGTTATTATATACATAATAGCTTCTTAAATTCGTAAAAGGTGAATATGAAAAAAATTTATATCATAATTGTTTTGTTTTTTATTATAGCGGCTTGCGGTGGAGCTTCTCCGGTAGGCACCAATTCAAACGATGAGGGAGATCATGCCAATAATGGAACTAATATTTCAGATGAAGAGCAGCAACAGGGAACTAATGTTTCAGATGAAGAACAGCAACAGGGAACTGTGGAACCTGAAGAAGAAAATCTAGAAAACGGCCCATCAACTATTATTGAACCAGCTGATGAAAATCCAAGCATAGATACAGACAATGATGGCGTTGCAGATTCTGCAGATAATTGTCCTTTAATAGCAAATTCTGATCAGGTCGATACAAATGAAAATGGCATAGGTGATGCCTGTGACGAATCTCCTCCTACTCCACCTACACCACCACCACCACCACCGCCACCACCACCTCCACCTCCACCACCGCCGCCCCCACCACCGCCGCCTCCAGCAACAGGTGACCTTATACAACCTCTAGATTTAGAATATGTAGGAGCATTTCGTCTTCCTGATTCAACTATTGGAGGTGATCCCCAGACCTTTGCATGGGGTGCTTATGCAATGGCATATTATCCTGAAGGAGATCTAGGTGGATCGTCAGATGGTTATCCCGGCTCTCTTTTTATAACAGGCACAGGTGCACATAACTATGTTGCAGAAGTTAGTATTCCAATACCTTTAAATTCAGCTCCAAAAAATGTTGATTCCCTTAATACTGCCGGCTTTATATCACAGACACCAACACTATTAGGGCGTTTTTATGACGTAAGAGCAGGTTTATTTAACAATCTTATGGAAGGTACACGTGTCGGAATGGAATATCTTCCAAGAAAAGGAATTCAAACATCAGGGAAATTATACTTTGCTTGGGGGCAACATTTCCAAGAAGAGGGAAGTTCTGCTATTTCACCTTCACATATGTGGTGTGAAACAAATCTATCTGCGCCAGAAACTGCAGGTGCATGGTGGGTTGGAAATCAATCATTATATAGTGTTAATGATTATATGTTTTCAGCCCCACAGGCATGGGCGGATGCCTATACTGGAGGCAGATCATTATTGACAGGGCGTTATCGTGATGGGGGATGGTCAGGTCAAGGACCCTCACTTTTTGCAATTGGCCCATGGCTTCAAACTGAAGCTGGAAGAACATCTCCAGTAAATAGAACAAGGTTGTCTGAAAATACACTTTTGAAATATGAAACTTCATACACCACCAACGCATATGGTGAACATGGAGATTTTAATCCATCAGCAAAAACCATGACAAATTATCAACACGCTGATGATTGGATAGGCGGAGCTTGGCTTGAAAGCGAAGGAAAATCAGCTGTAATTTTCGTTGGAACAAAGGGAACCGGAGCACATTGTTGGTATGGAAACCATGTAGTTTTGCATTACTGCACATCCTGCAATCCTGAGCAGGGATGGTGGAGTGATACTTTTGCTGCACAAATAATTTTTTACAATCCATCTGATCTTACAAATGTTGTGGAGGGAAGGACAGAATCTTACACCCCACAACCTTATGCAACAATGACAATTGACAACCGTTTGTTTAGTCAAAGACATATGATTGACCCGGCGTTTGAGGCGATTCCTTTGACACAGCAAAAAGATCATGTTGGTTCAGTTGCCTATGACAAAGCAAGAAATCTGCTTTACATTTCAGAGTCATTTGGCGATGGAGAGAAACCGCTCATACATGTATGGCATGTAAGATAATATTATCATCCATCAGATGAAACGAAGTTTGGAGTAAAATCGATCAAAGTGATTCCCCTGATGATGAAGAAAGTAAAACCACTAACAAGCCTGCTTATACAGCAAATACCCTCCAGATAAATTAACAGCATCATATCCATTCTGAGCTAAGATTCGATAAGCAATATATCCGCGAAGCCCTACTCTGCAAAAAATTACAATCCTTTTGTTTTTTGGAACTTCATTAAGTCTTTCCCTTAATTCATCAATTGGAATATTGATAGCACCTTCAATTGTTCCTTTGCTATACTCCTTTTCTGTTCTAACATCCAAAATCATATTTTTGTCTTTATCTTTCTGAAACCCTTCAACATCATGCCAATGGCAGACAACCACTTTCTCGTTAACAATATTATCAGCAACACATCCTGCTATATTCACCGGATCCTTGGCGCTTCCATACGGCGGTGCATATGCAAGATCAAGATC
The DNA here is from genome assembly GCA_964561745.1 of uncultured Pseudobdellovibrionaceae bacterium. Lineage (GTDB taxonomy): Bacteria > UBA10199 > UBA10199 > 2-02-FULL-44-16 > DYJF01 > CAZLRI01. Next base: position 5,638 of record CAZLRI010000077.1, read on the forward strand.
TTTCAAATCCTGTGTTGTTTTGCCTTGCTTAATCAAAGACGCAATAACATCTATTCTTTTATCAACCCCCTGTTTTCCAAAAGCTTGCGCGCCTAATAGCTTGCCATCAATTGGATCAAATATAAGTTTTACAAGCATCTGCTGTGCATCAGGATAATAAGAAGCATGATCATTTGCATAGATAAAAGATTTCTCATATTTAATATTATTTTTCTTAAGATAAGATTCTGAACATCCAGTAGAAGCAACACTCCTATCAAATATCTTCACAATACTTGTGCCTATTGCACCCTGATATTCCTCATCCATATTGTTTATTATATCTGCAACAACTCTTGCCTGCTTATTAGCAGGACCAGCAAGAGCTACGCCCCATTGTGTACCAACAATAGGGTTAGAAATAATAACAGCATCGCCTATTGCAAAGATATTTGGATCATTTGTTTTAAGATATCTATCAACTTTGATTGCGCCATTTTTTTCAACATCGATGCCAGCATCACGCGCCAAGATTGTATCTGGTCTGACTCCAATGCACAAAACAGCAAAATCTGTTTCTATCTTTGAGCCATCTTCCAGCATAACAAAAAGTTTATCTCCCTTTTTCTCAAAACCGCTGATACCTGTTCCGAGAATAAATTTAACTCCATTCTTAGCCATGTATTTGGAAACATGATTTGCAATATCATAATCTAACACGGGCATTACCTGATTCATCTTTTCAACAATTGTAACATCAAGCCCCTGTCCCACAAAATTCTCAGCCATTTCAAGACCGATAAAACCACCTCCAACTACAACCACATTCTTTGGAGCTTTTGTTTGTATATGTTGCTTTATCTTATCAGCATCAGGAACTGTTCGTAACGTAAAGATAAGATCATCATCAATACCCGGCATGTTTGGTCTGACTGGCATAGCTCCGGGCGAAAGCACCAGATAATCATATTTTTCTGTGTATTCGCTGGCATTCTCTAAATTACAAACTTTAACTTCCTTTTTATCCCTGTTAATTTTTATTACTTCAGACCTGTTTCTCACATCAATGTTAAATCTTTTTTTAAATTTATCAGAAGTTGTGACCAAAAGACTGTCTCTGGATTTAATAATATCTCCGATATAATACGGCAAACCACAGTTTGCGAATGAGATATATTCACCTTTTTCAAATAAAATTATTTCGTCTTTTTCGCATAACCTTCTTAACCTTGCAGCACATGATGCTCCACCAGCCACACCACCAATGATAATAATCTTTCTTGTCATATTCATACCTTTCTATAAAATTATGATGAATTTATAAATAGACTGTGAAGGTCCAACACATCCGAAGCATGCCATCATCTTCAAGAAACTTTTTTGGCGGAGATGCAAACGGAGATGATGCTCTGACAGTTCTTAAAGCCTCTTTATCATACTCTGATATGCCTGAACTTCTTATGACAAACAACTCAGCAAGGTTCCCTGATGGATTCACACTCACACCCATAACAACATCTACACTTCCCTGCATCACCCTGTTCATAGAAAAATAATCCTTTAATGCAGGCACAGGATTAAATGTCATCTTGAACTGTCTTTTCATTCTGACAAAATAATCAACATCAGGATAACGAAGCACATTAAGATAAGTGCGGGCGCCTATTGTATAATCAGGATAATAATCCTCAAGAGAGTTTGTTCCACGAATATCTGATATCTCCTGCGAATCCAAAACATCAGGTGTTTTTGAAGCAAAAAGTTTCTTATCTATATTATAATATGATTTTGATTTTGATTCATTTGATTTTGGCTCTTTTACCGGAGTTTTCGCCTTTTCTGTTTTTCTTTGTGCTTGCTGGCTGCCACCCCTTTGAGTAACCGCAACTGTTTCTTTATTCGCGCTGCTATCATAGTTACCAACAAACCTTGCTTTATCAGGTCTTTGTTCTACATCTGGCTTTGAAATATCTGCGATTTCATATTGCTGTCCTTTTTCAATAACAGGAATAATTTCAACTACTTGTTCCTCAGTTTTGGGTATTTTAAATAAGCCGCTACCCAAGATCAGCAAAATCAGCATATGGATCAAAATAGAGATTACTATAAATGGTAACAACGGCGGTTTGTCATTCTCTGGTATATACATATGATATATATAATTTTAACGATTAAAACAGAGTTGGCAATAGGAATAAATATGAACAATGGACGTGAATCGTGGGGCGTTGTTCGTAGTTCGTGTGGGTCGTGAATCTCCGTAAATGGTAGCCGCAGGCTTTAGCCTGTGTAAATTACGCACCCTTCCGCCGAAGGGCGACTGCCCGCCTCTGGCGGAAAAGGGTGCGGCTACCTTTTCGGCAACAGCCTCTAAAAAAGGGGGAGATCGTCAGACGGAGCAAAATAACAACTGGAAAAATAGCCTTATCTTTCAAAATGATACACTATTTTTATAGATTTAACATTAAGATTTTGCTTTTTAATAATAAAAGAGGACTTCCCCTAAAGTTGTTTTGCTATTAGGGAACCTGTAAGCTCTCTTCCCAAGATATGTTCTATATAATTGGATAGCAGATTTTGTATTGGATATGCCTCTATTGAGCTAAGCTCTGATTTCTCCCCTTTTGAAATCATAAAAATTGTATCAATCGCTTGTTTATCGATATTTACCTTACTGCCTCTGTTGCATCTGCTGCAAAGTAGTCCACCCTGATTCATCGAAAATGACAGATGCTCATCTTTCAAGCCTTCACCACAACCCATACATTGCTCTAACTCTGGCTTGTATCCTGAGAGAGTTAACCACTCTAATTCAAAGGACAACCTTGTTAAATAATCTGCATCTTTTTTTGACAAGTTAACAATATACTCGGAAAGCAGATCATATTTATCAGGAGCGCTTTGCCTTTCCTGAAGAAAAGCCAGCGCCAATTCCAGAGCCTTTGACATCGCGCTTATCCTGTTAAGCGACAACATTATGCCGGTTGTTGGATAATAAACACCAGCATCTTCAATGCGAACAAGGTCTGAATGAACACGCGTTACATAGCTTAAATCAACTATTGACCCCAGCTCCAAAGCACCGCCAAACCTTCTTTGCGACAATCTTGCGTTCTTGGCTATACCAACCAGTCTTCCCTCTTTTTTAGCAAAGAAGGTAACAATAAGGTCTGCTTCACCATATGGAAATTTTTTTAATATTATTGCCTGTGTTTTATGATGCATAGTTAATCAGTCAATAGTCGTTGGTCGTTATTAATATGTGCGCTTAAAAATTTACATATATTTTTCAATAATCGGTTTCAAACGCTTTTTTGTCTGATCTGATATTTTAGTTCTATCTGTAATAATAGCATATTCCAGAGCTTTTCTGCATTTGCATGTTCTCTCAACCAACAATGCCGGGATAACGTGCTTTATAATCTGTTTGGCTGTCAGCACGTTCTTTTTCATGACCTCTAAAACCATCTGGACATCAACGTTCTCTTCTGTATCAAGCCAGCAATCATAATCTGTGGACAATGCTATTGTTGCATAGCAAATTTCCGCTTCCCTTGCCAGCTTTGCTTCCTGATAGTTTGTCATACCGATTACATCAACGTCCCATGATCTGTATATATTTGATTCTGCTCTAGATGAAAACATAGGTCCTTCAATACAGATATATGTTCCACCCTTATGCGCGTCTGCCCCAACAGCTTTAGCTGATTCAAAAAGTTTATTAAACATATCTGG
>CAZLRI010000078.1:0-9350 GCA_964561745.1 uncultured Pseudobdellovibrionaceae bacterium
ATCAACAGAATCTTGTTTCAAAACCCAAACAAGCTTCTATTGAACAAACACTAGGCGTTGATTAGATTCTCAAATAAGGCGCGCACAAGTGTTTGTAATCAACAGAATCTTGTTTCAAAACCCAAACAAGCTTCTATTGAACAAACACTAGGCGTTGATTAGATTCTCAAATAAGGCGCGCACAAGTGTTTGTAATCAACAGAATCTTGTTTCAAAACCCAAACAAGCTTCTATTGAACAAACACTAGGAGGTAATTTATGATTAAGACACCTCTCAAAACCATGCTTGGAGTTTCCATTATAGATGTGCATCCTAAGGCATCTGGTCTTATCTTTGACATAGATGGAACTTTGGTTAATACAATGCCCGCTCATTTTAAGGCTTGGCAGGAAGCAAGTTCTATTTATGGTTTTGAATATACAGAAGAGATGTTCTATGAAACAGCTGGCATGTCTACAAAGGGAATTGTTAAGGTGTTAAATAGCCGTTTTGGATATACGCTGTGCCCCCATAATGTATCAGCAATAAAAGAAGAAGCTTATCTTAAACGCATTCATGAGGTGTCCATAAATAAATCAGTGGCAGAGATTGTGTATAAGTATCATGGAAAGCTTCCTATGGCTTTAGGCACAGGAGGTAGAAGAGAAGTGGCTTTGCGCACTATCAAGGCTGTTGGTTTGGATAAATATTTTGATGTATTGGTTACTTCAGAAGATGTTGAGAATCATAAACCAGAACCAGATACATTTATCAAATGTGCACAGTTAATGGGGGTTCCTCCAGACAGATGTCAGGTTTTTGAAGATGCTGTTAATGGTTTTCAGGCTGCTGAAAAAGCAGGAATGATCATAACAGATGTAAGACCGTATCTAGTCGATAGTTATTGATGCTAAATTCAGCTAATTGCCTAAAGAATAAACAAATGAGTTTGCTTTGTCTTGATGCTCCTCCCCATTTGAAAAAAATGGGGGTTTATTTTTTTAAAGAGGAAAATATCATCAACCATTAATTCTCCGCAATCCGATATCCCATTTTCCTTGTGAGGAGGGCTGGTGATGGGGGGATGATAATAAACTAAATTTTATAATGATTTCCCATTGACAGTGATGGAGCGTTTGTATCTGTATCCCGACATGAATTCGCTCACAGAAAATCAACAAAAATTCCTTAATGAAATCAGTGATTATATACGCAAAGAGGGACGGTCACCAACAACAAGGGAGCTTCAAGAAAGATTGAATCTTCAATCACCTCGTAGCGTAGCACAGTATTTGGAGGCTCTTGAAAAGGCCGGGTATATTCAACGAGGTCGGGGGGCTCGGAATATACAGCTGGCGGAAAATTATCATCGACAGAACGAGGCATCTCCACCTAAAGTTTTTATTTCATATTCTCATGATTCGCTTGAACACAAGAAATGGGTGAAAAATTTAGCAAGTAAATTGAGGGACGCCGGTGTGAATGCGATACTTGATCAATGGGAACTTAGACTCGGTGAAGATGTTGCTCTGTTTATGGAACATGGCATTGAAGACGCGGATTACGTGTTGGTGATTTGCACTGATACCTATATTCGCAAAGCTGAGGGTGGATTTGGAGGAGTCGGATATGAACGTCTCATTGTTACTTCTGAATTTATTGAAGACATTGGCAGTGCGAAATTTATTCCTATCGTAAAGGATGTCACTGGTCTCAAAAAAACTCCTAGATTTTTGTCAACACGAAAAAGAATAGAGGTCGTTGACGGAGAAATTGATGAAAAGATTTTCCAAGATCTTTTGATGACCCTTTATGAAGCTCCAGAGTTGCCACCCCCATTGGGTAACAATCCCTTTATTAATAAAAAAGAATCAAAGTCTGTCGATCAACTCCCCAACATCACTGTTGATGTGGGAGATGCTGCCGAAATCTACGACATAGCAGTTCAATTGACCCGACAGATAGATATGCCCGGTTGGAGACAGCTTATAAAAAAAATCCGTGTACCTGTGAACAATGCATTATTGCAGTGGCGAATTCACATTGAACAAACGCAAGAAGGTTCGAAAGACTGGAAAGAGAGAGTTGATGGTGCCATGCAATGCGCAGCACCCCTTTTTGCGATAGCCCTTGCTGGCATAGAATCTGGCCGCCCCGAATTTTCGGATCAAAGGGCGTTGTTTGATGACCTCTACAACATTTCTGGCTGGAACCGTGCTGGTTTAATGTCTGTTGTAAAAACTCCGACTGCCTTGGGGTATTTTTATCACAGCTTGCACGGCGCTATGTGTTCCCTCATCGGAAACTATGAAACAGCTCTTAAGCTCGTGGATATTGTTGTAAAAGTTGGAGAAGCAGGTCATTATGCCCCAATTTATCAACATCACGGTCTAATGGGTTGGACAAGCGCCTTGAATGATACAGTAAGCGGCGCGTGGAAATTCTTGAGTGAGTCCGCTGACAGGTGGCCTTGGTTGGAAAAAATATTTGGAGGCTCAGCGCAATATCGGACAGGTCTCTGCGCATATTATATGCTGTTATCACTTAATGAGCTTGTATGTAATGTCACTAAAAATAATAACAAGCTTTCAGATGATCTGCCCGATTATATTCCTCTTTGTTTTGTGACTGAAGCTCCTGAAATTACTGAAAAAGCTGTTTCTCTGCTTCAATCCCATTCGGAAATGCTCCAATTGGTTTGGGAGAGGCGTGGAGTTAAGACAAAACAAATTTTAGACCTATGGCCAAGATGGATTAAAGCTAGTAAAACTTGGCTGCGGAAAGTTTATCAATCTCCGCGTCTAGGACACAGAGAACCTCCTCATGCAATTTTGCTTATGCCATTTGGAGAAGACCCAGAATTTATAAATGAGGACTAGCGACAAACTGATCTCATAGAATGGGGTGAACTATGAACAATTTTCATGAAAAAGTTAATTTTATTTTCAGTATAGCCGATACATTGCGCGGACCATACAAGCCGAATCAATATGGCAAGGTAATCCTTCCAATGACGGTGCTCAGGCGCTTGGATTGTGTGCTTGAAAAAACAAAAAATAAACTTCTCAGTGAATATGACAAACACAAAAGCAGACCCGCGGAGGTTCAAGAAAAACTTCTTAACCGTGCAGCAAGCCATCAATTTCATAATGTCAGCAAGCTCGATTTCCAAAAATTAAAGTCAGACCCCAATCATATTGCCAAGAATCTGATGCACTATATTAAAAGTTTTTCAAGTCGGGCACGCAGTATTCTGGATCACTTCGGCTTTAGCGAACACATCGAGAAGCTGGATAATGCCAATCGTCTCTATCTGGTCATCTCTAAATTTGCGGAAATTGATTTGCATCCAGACAATGTATCCAATCAGGAGATGGGTTATATTTTTGAAGAGCTCGTTAGAAAATATAATGAAGATGCAAATGAGACAGCCGGTGATCACTTTACACCCCGCGAAGTTATTCGCTTGATGGTCAATCTGATTTTTGCCCCTGATGATGATATTCTCACTCAAAAGAGCATCGTCAAATCTATCTACGATCCAACATGCGGCACCGGAGGCATGCTGTCAACATCAGAGGAACACCTCAAAAAACTCAATCCGGACGCAAAACCGGAAATTTTTGGACAGGATTACAACGACGAATCTTACGCTGTTTGCGGTTCCGACATGCTCATCAAGGGACATAGTATCGAAAATATTGTTTTTGGTGACGTATTGGGCGATGGTCAAACAACCGATGGTTTTCCATCTGAAAAGTTTGATTACATGCTCGCCAATCCACCATTTGGAGTTAAATGGGAGGCTGAAGAAGATGCAGTAAAGAAGGAGCATGAATCACATGGATTTTCCGGCCGCTTTGGTGCCGGGCTCCCACGCATCAATGACGGATCATTCCTATTTTTGCTACACATGATATCCAAAATGAAACTGTTGGATAAAGGCGGCACGCGTCTGGGTATTGTATTTAACGGTTCACCACTTTTTACAGGCGATGCTGGATCTGGCGAATCGGAGATCAGACGCTGGATTATAGAAAATGACTTGCTGGAAGCAATTGTCGGACTGCCGGATCAACTGTTCTACAATACCGGAATTTTTACCTACATCTGGATCGTTACCAATCGAAAAACGCCTGAGCGTAAAGGCAAGGTTCAACTCATCAATGCCGTTTCCTTCTTTGAAAAGATGAGAAAGAGCCTTGGTAACAAACGCAATTATATTACTGAAAAACAGATCGAAGAGATCACGCGTATTTATGGTGAATTCAAGGATGGTGAATTTTCAAAAATCTTCGATAACAAGCACTTTGGATTCAGAAAAATTACGGTTGAACGACCTCTGAAACTGAAATTTCAAATTACGCCTGAAGGATTAGCGACATTTCAGGAATCAAGCGCTTTCACGAATCTTGCCAATTCAAAGAAGAAAAAAGGCACGAAAGCATATGATGAAGAAATTGTTTCAGGCGCGGTGGAGCAAAAATCAATTTTGGAAATATTAAAAACTTTAGAAAGCGAGCAAGTTTGGAATGACCGTGAATCATTCATAGATGAAATTCAGAAACAAGCAAAGACAAAGGGTCTAAAATTAAAAGCCCCAGTTCTAAAAGCTCTGGTTAATACATTTGGCAGCCATGATGATAATGCAAGTGTATGTCTTGATAAAGACGGCAAACTAGAACCGGACACCTCTTTGCGCGACACTGAGAGCGTCCCTTTAAGTGAAAAAATAGAAGACTATTTTCAACGCGAGGTTAAACCTTATGTCCCGGATGCGTGGATCAACGATTCGGTAAGAGATAAAAAAGATGAAGGGATCGGAATCGTTGGCTTTGAGATCCCATTCAACCGTCATTTCTACAAATACGTCCCGCCAAGACCGCTTGAAGAGATTGAGGCCGATATTGCGGGGCTGGAAAAGGATATCGTGAAGATGCTGAGGGAGGTGGTAGGATGATGTGTGAAAAAATACTTATGGAGGTTTGTTACAATGAGCTCACCACTGATTATTCAATAAGTGCGAAGCCTTCGCACCAATTGAGTTGGTCTCATTACTACGTCGAAAACCATAAAGGTGCGACAGTGTCGCACCAATTGAAGCTGGGTGTAATTGCGAAACAATCCGTTTCGCAATTGGTTGTCATGTCAGGCAAGGATATTCATGATGAACTTAAGATGCTGAGGTGTTCATGAAAAAGAAAAGGACAACAAATATGCGGCATCTCAAATCAAACAGGGGGATCTGTCCATTAACAAATAAAACAGATCCTATGCCACGGTCCGTTGGTGCAGTGAATGAGGCCGCACTTCTTGCCGATCTTCGCCACCTTATTCAATCAGCCCGTCAACGTATTGCGACTGTCGCAAATTCTACTCATACAATGGTTTGCTGGCACGTGGGGCGGCGACTTTTGAAAGATAACTTACAAGATAGCAGGGCCGCTTATGGGAAAAAGATTCTCGCGACACTGTCGCGAGAATTGACTTCTGAATTTGGCAGGGGATTTACATATGCTGGAATTGCACGAATGATCCAGTTTGCACAGGTCTTTTCTGACGAAGCAATTGTGTCGACGCTGTCGCAACAATTGAGCTGGAGCCACTTCATGGAACTTCTCCCAATCAAAGACCCGCTAGCCCGCGATTTCTACGCCGAAATGTGCCGCATTGAGCGTTGGGATGTTTGCACTCTTCGACAAAAAATCGGCGGCATATTATATCAACGCACTGCACTTTCTAAAAATACAAAGGCTGTCATCTCTAACGAAATCGTCAACCTTCGTGATGGTCGCGTCACACCCGATACCGTTTTTCGTGATCCGTATTTCCTTGATTTTCTCAGGCTGAAAGGTGCTTACAGCGAGAGGGATCTAGAGCAGGCTATTCTTCGTGAAATTGAGGGGGTTCTTCTGGAATTTGGGGTGGGTTTTTCTTTTGTTGCCAGGCAAAAGCGAATGAGTGTGGGCAAGGACGATTTTCATCTGGATTTGCTCTTTTACCATCGCCACCTTCGCAGGCTCATTGCTGTCGAATTAAAGTTGGAGTCCTTTCAGCCAGCCCACATTGGACAGATGGAGTTTTACCTTCGCTGGCTGGACAAGCATGAACGCATAGCAGGCGAAGAATCTCCCATCGGCATTATCCTCTGTGCCTCCGCTGATGCCGAGCAGGTGGAGCTTCTTGAGCTCGATGCCAAATCTATTCGCGTAAGCGAATATCTCACCGAGCTACCACCTATGAAGTTACTGCAAACCCGACTTCATCAAGCCATCGAACACGCACGGGAACGAGCGGCTCGTCAAGGAACCCGTGAAATTATGCTCGATGTTAAGAAACTTTCGAAACGAAAAAAAGCAAAGGCACCGAAGGGAGACAACGCATGAGTTTCCCTCGGTATCCAAAATATAAAAAGAGCGGTGTGGAGTGGTTGGGCAATGTGCCGGAGGGGTGGGAATTATTACCTCTAAGATGGTATGGTCGATGTTCTAGCGGCGAATCTATTTCAAGTGAAGAAGTTTCCCTCGTTTCTAGTAAAACACAAACAAACCCTGTTATAGGTGGTAACGGTTTAATGGGTTATTGTGATAAATTTAACGTCAACAATCCAGTTTTAGTTGTTGGGCGTGTTGGCGCATTATGTGGTAATGTGCATTACGTCCAAGGGCCAGCATGGATTACTGATAACGCATTAATTTTAATAGTGAATCAAAGTGTATTTTATCACGGCTATTTAGTTGAGCTATTACGCACAAGAAATCTGAATGATATAGCGTCTAAAACTGCACAACCACTAATAACGGGAACTCAGTTACGTGACCAAAGGTTACCTTGTCCAAAATTATCTGAACAACAATCCATTGCAAACCTTCTTGATCGCGATACCGCCAGAATCGACGCACTCATTGAAAAAGTCCAATCCGCCATCGACAAACTAAAAGAATACCGCACCGCCCTTATCTCTGCTGCTGTAACCGGGAAGATTGATGTGAGAAAGGAGGTCAAAGATGCCCTATAATGAAAGCAGATTGCAAACATTGGTTAGTCAACTGACCAGTCTCCCTAAAGAAACAGAGTGGGTCGAGTTTAAAGAAAATAACGATAACCCTCACGAAATCGGTGAATATATTTCTGCCCTATCCAACTCAGCCGCTCTTCATGGAAAACAGACCACATATATTGTCTGGGGAGTCAAAAGTACAAATCACGAGATCGTTGGCACTACTTTTAGGCCAAGACATCAAAAAATCGGAAATGAAGAATTGGAGAATTGGTTAACTGTAAAATTGGTTCCAAGAGTCCATTTTACAATTCATGAATTTTCATATGATGAAAAACCGATTGTCCTTTTTGAAATATCACCGGCATTTCATACCCCTGTCAGATTTAATGAAATCGAATATATCAGGATTGGTACATACAAAAAGAAACTCAAAGATTATCCGGAAAAAGAGCGTGAACTATGGGCATGTTTTTCACAATCTTCATTTGAAAAGGGTATTGTTTATAGGAATGCTTCATTGGATCAGGTTTTAAATTTGATCGACTACCCTGTCTACTTTGAGTTAACAAATCAAAAACTACCAGATAACAAAAGCGGTATTTTGTCGCGTCTTGAATCTGAAGACTTAATTATAAGCACAGGGTCTAATGTTTATGACATTAAAGTCTTGGAGGAATCCTTTTTGCCAAGGACTTGCGAGAATTTAAGAATCTTTCCCGTAAATCCATTCGCGTCATCATTTATAGAGGTAAAGACCGAACTGAAACCCTTCGTGAACAACAGGGAACTAAAGGATACGCGGTAGGTTTTAAAGGTCTTATCGCTTATATCAATGATCAGTTGCCTCAAAACGAACAGATTGAACAGGCATTGCGGAAAGAAGTCAGAATGTATCCTGAGATTGCCATAAGGGAGCTTGTCGCCAATGCGATCATTCATCAGGATTTTAGTCTAACCGGTACAGGGCCGATGATTGAGATTTTTGCGGATAGAATCGAAATTACCAATCCCGGCGTTCCTTTAATTGATACCCTGCGTTTTATTGATGAACCGCCAAGGTCACGCAATGAAGTATTGACTGCTTTTATGAGAAGAATCAATATTTGTGAAGAGCGTGGCAGTGGAATTGACAAGGTAATATTTCAGGTAGAATTTTATCAACTACCTGCTCCCGAATTTATTGTAACTGCAGACCACACAAAGACCGTTTTGTTCGCTCATCTTGAATTGAAAAACATGGAACAAAGGGACCGTATCAGGGCATGTTATCAGCATGCTTGTTTAAAATACGTATCCAACGATGTGATGACTAACTCATCACTACGTGAAAGATTTAATATTGAAGAAGGCAACTACCCAATGGCATCACGTATTATCTCAGATACAATTGATGCCGGGCTTATTAAGAAACATGACCCTCAAAGCACTTCGAGAAAACACGCAAAATATCTGCCTTTTTGGGCATAGTTTTTATGTAACGGTTATGTAACTGAAGACCATTTTAAGTGCTTTATAGAACGGATTAAGGAAGCGAACCATTTGAAATTATTAGTTATTTTAAGAGGCGCTTATATAAGTCTTATGTAACTAAAAGAGGTTTTTATGCCAGTAAATCACCGTGAAATCGCCTTTGAAGCGGCCATTGAAGATCATCTGTTGAATAACGAGTATAGCAAAGCCGAACCTGAAAACTTCGACCGGGAGATGGCGCTTGATCCGACTATCCTCGTTCCTTTTATTCAAGAGACACAGGAAAAGACATGGCAGGCGCTTGAAAAACTTCATGGAATAAATACCAAGGATGTTCTTTTATCTGACCTTTGTAAGAGTATGGCGGCGCGTGGATGTCTGGATGTAATTCGCCACGGATTTAAGTGCTACGGAAAACAGGTAGAGGTCGCTTTCTTCAAACCATCGCACGGTTTAAATCCGGAGACAATTAAACTTTATAAAAGCAACCGGCTGACCGTTACTCGCCAACTGAAATACAGCACAAAGAACGAAAACGCGATTGATCTCGTTTTGTCCTTGAACGGTCTTCCTATCATCACGGCCGAACTTAAAAATCCTCTCACCAGCCAGACGGTTGATAATGATATCCATCAGTATAAGGCGGATCGTGATCCACGATGTTCTCAAACACTATACAACATATAAAGCCTTTTTTGGTCTTATCAAATCCGTAGAAGATGATCCTCAGGTGAAAAAGAAAAAAGCGGCTAAGGAATTGGCACGCTACATGATGTTGCATCCTCACAATATCGCACAAAAAGCAGAGATTATGGTTGAGCATTTTCGTAATCACACAAAGCATTGTCAATTTCAATGCAATAATCCCCAAAAATTTCAATTGAATATTCCCCATGT
>CAZLRI010000079.1:0-9201 GCA_964561745.1 uncultured Pseudobdellovibrionaceae bacterium
CATCCACGTGGTTTTGCCGAACCCTCACCATATAGATTTAATAAACTCGCGCTAGTGTCCCATAAATAACCTTACAATACCCCCTCCATAACCCTCCCCACAAGGGGGGAATATTGTAAAGAAGCGTTAGGGACACTACACTAGCATATTAGCCAAGTCAGCAAACTCTTGTAGAGACAGTGTTTCAGGTCGTCTCTGAATTTTGATCTTACACTTATTTAATACATCTTCAATTGAGGCATAGTGTGATGGCAAAGTGATATCGCTCAAGGCATTCTTTATTGTCTTTCTCCGTTTCTGAAATGCAGTGCGAACAACTTTTTCAAATACCTTCCAGTCTTTTATTCCAAGATCAGGTGGGTTTTGAAAATCTATCTTTATTACAGATGATGAAACCTTTGGCGGCGGTATAAAGGATGCAGCAGAGACATTAAATATTTTTTTTACACAAGCCCTTGCCTGAATCATTATTGATAGCGCACCATAGGTCTTGCTGTTTGGTGGCGCAACAATGCGATCAGCTAATTCTTTCTGGGTCATAAGAAAAGCAGAGCTTATCATATTCTTATTTTCTACCAGCCAGAAAAGTATTGGAGAGGTTATATTATATGGTATGTTGCCGACTACTTTCACAGGATAACGCAAATCTATTAGCTCATCTTTAAGTTTTAATTTTAGTATGTCTTTGTGAATCAGATGTAGATTTTTAATGTGACTGAATTCAGTTTTGATAATTTCACAAGCTCGTATGTCTGTTTCAATTGCAAAGATAGCGTGAACATGCGACGCGATTTTTGCCGAGAGAACTCCCAGCCCCGGACCTATCTCCAGTACATCTTCTTTAGCATCCAGATTTAAGGTTTTCACAATCTTATCAACTGTGGGCATTGCAGAGAGAAAATGCTGGCCCAATCCTTTTTTAGCTCGAAGGCCATATTGTTTTAGCAACGAGGTAACTGATGGAATGGGGATGGTCAAAGTCCAATCTCCATATTTGCTATTGCATTAAGATTAATATCAGAACGTTTTCCTATTTTAAGATATGAACCGCCGACATTAGCTATCATTGCAGCATTGTCAGTGCATAGCTGGAAAGATGGAATAAAACATTTAATGTTATTTTCATCACAATATTCATTTAGAGTTTTTCTCAAACATGTGTTTGCAGCAACGCCACCTGATATTGTGACAGCGCTTGTTTTATGTTTTTTTGCTGCCTGAATAATTCTGTCACATATAAATGTGACAGCGGATTTTTGAAAACCTGCAATTAAATCGTAGATAAAACTATCAGATAGTTTGCCTGTTGATTTTTCTTCCCTAACCTTTAGCAACACCGCTGTTTTCATACCGCTGAAACTAAAATCAAGTGAGTCAGGCTGGCTTTTGTGTGAATATCCGCCGAACCGTGGAGGATTAAATTTAAATCTATCTGGGTCTCCTTTTTGAGCAAGCTTATCAATTATCGGTCCGCCCGGATATCCAAGATCCAATAGTTTGGCAACTTTATCAAATGCCTCTCCAGCAGCATCATCTCTGGTTGCTCCGAGCAAAGTATAGTCACCGAACTTTTTCACAAGATATAAGCTTGTATGCCCTCCTGATACAACAAGACCAATATGCGGATATGGCATATCTTGTTTTTCAAGGGTAATTGCATTCAGGTGTCCTTCTAGATGATTAACTCCGATTAATGGCTTGTCTGCTGCAAATGCCAAGCCTTTTGCTGTTTGTAAGCCGACAAGTAGAGAACCTAAAAGCCCGGGTGCATGTGTTACTGCAATGCCGTCAATGTTTTTCAAATCTGTTTTTGCCTTTTTAAGGGCGATCTTAATAATTGGAATAGAGGCTTCAAGATGGCTTCGTGATGCTAATTCTGGAACTACACCACCAAACCGTTTATGGATTTCGTTTTGAGAAGCAACTTCATTGGAAAGAATAGATTTAGAATTATTGCTAAATTCTACTACAGCAGCAGCTGTTTCATCACACGATGATTCTATTCCCAAAATTCTCATGAGATTTGATCGTTGAAAGCTTATTTGTGCCTTCTTGGCTTACGTTGAACCTTTTCTTCTGGAGATGATGACGGAGTAACCACTACTTTTTCATCTGCTATTTCACGCAGGGCACATACAATTTCTTTATTCTTACAGTTTATTAATCGCTTTGCATGCTTATAAAGCTGTTTTGTTCTTTGTGCTGTTGCATGAACAAGCGCAAATCTATTTTGAACATGATCTAAACAATCTTCCACAGTTACTCTTGCCATCAGAACCTCTTTTTTTCGTTGTGCGGCGTGTGCACTTCGTACATCGTTTTGTTTTTTACGATGTACGATGTACTCTCGACGCTTTACTGGCTGCAATAATTATTGCAGCTAATCATTGGCTGCGCTAAATATGTAAAATTTCTTCAAAAGTCAAGGAGTTGCTGTTTGACACCGGTATTTAGCTTGTGTAAGCTCCCTTTCCTATGGGGAGAATATCAAGGTTAGTTGAGCTAACTTTTCCTGAGTATCGTGACAGGCATATCTTTACTACAAAGCTTAGAATAGCGATATTTATAGGCTTTTGGGTGCTTTATCTGTATTTTCTTAAGGATGTGCTATCCCAAACAAAGGTAATTACTGGTATTATTTGCGTATCTTCATTTCTCACCGGTATTGCATATTATAATGTGGTTGTAAGAAATAAACTTCTTTTGCTCTCCTTTAGCGTTGAGATGATTGCTGATCTGGTGACAATGACATGCGTGATATATCTCACAGGCGGGCCATATAGTAATTACTTTACCATCTATTTTTTCTACTGCTTTGCAGCAGGGGTTTTTTATAATCATTATCTAGCTGGGATAGTAGCTCTTTTTTGCATCATGTTTTATGGGGCATTCCTGCTTTTATGTAATTGGGGAATTATTCCTCCGCTAATACTTAATTATGGCGATAGCCTTCCTATTCCCACATACACGCCGCTTGCCCATTTCTTTTTTACAGTAGTTTTTATTGGATTGGCTATTTATGCTGTAAAAATTGCCAGCTTTTTTTCCCAGAAAAGAGAGAGGATGCTGGAAGCAAGAAATATTGAGCTGGAAGGATTGCATGAAAAATTAAGGGAAGTAAATGAACAGTTAAGAGAGGCAAACCGCGTAAAATCTGAATTTCTCGCAATAATGAGCCATGAATTAAGAACACCTTTAACAGCAATTATAGGTTTTTCAGAGCTTCTTATGGAAGGGGTGTTGGGCGATCTTACTGATGAACAGAAAGATAGCATACAGGAAGTTTTAAATAATGGTGCTGATCTTTTGGAGCTTATAAATAGTTTGTTAGATCTTTCAAAAATAGATTCAGGTAAAATGCGTTTTGAGATTCATCCATTTGATATGTCGGAGATGGTGGATAGGGTCAGCAGAATGATCTCTTCGCTTATACAGCGTAAAGAACATGATTTTACAGTTTCTATTCAAAAAGATCTTCCTGCAATCATGGGAGATGAAAGAAAGTTGCAGCGTGTTTTGCTGAATTTAATCTCAAATGCAATTAAATTTACTCCAGATAAAGGCATGATAAAAGTTTGGGTTAAATTCTTTCCCTCTATTGAAAGCATGAAAACCGAGAGTTGGTATGAAAAGATAAAGAATATTCAAGATAGATATAGTGAAGGTATTTTTTGTATAGGCGTTGAAGATAATGGCGTTGGCATTAAATCAGAACATCTTGATATTGTTTTTGATCTATTTCAGCAGGCAGACAGCTCTGTTACAAGGAGTTATGGTGGTACAGGATTGGGGTTAGCTTTGGCAAAACAGTATATTGAACAACATAATGGCATTATTTGGGCAGAAAGTGAATATGGCAAGGGCGCTAAGTTTTTTGTTTTATTGCCAAGAATTGCAAAATTAGATGCTGTCAAAGGAGATAGCATTAATAGTGTTGCCTGATTTTTATTTTTTATTTCCTGACCATATTTTTATGTGTATAATGCAGAAAAACTAGTTGTTAGTCGTTAGTCGATGGTCGTTAGACAATAGTTTCAACTTTCCGACTATCGACTGATGATTTGTTTATAAACGGGGTTTGATGAATGAGCAGTTTACTAAAGCAGTATTCATGGTTGTTTGATTTAATCGCCGTACTTCTGTGTTCTTTTTTTCTGGCGAATATTGTTGGTGTGTATTTGGGAGATGTTTTAGAGTTCAAGCGATCTATTGCTGTTTTAAATAAGCCGGAATTGGAAACTGAAAAAAAAGCCAAGCCAGAATTTACTGCATATGAGATAATTGTAGAAAGAAATATATTTGATTCAACAGCTACAAAACCAGATGAAAGCAATCAAGCTGATAATATTGACAAAGAGCCAATGATAACAACTGGCGAGGCAGTAAAGACCAGTCTAGATATAAAAGTTATTGGTGTTCTTGTTGTTGGAGATGGTCGAGATAGTAGATCATCAGCTACAATCGTTGCTGGTGGTAAGGGTGATGCACAGGTATATGCAGTAGGAGCTGTGGAAAGCTTTGCTCCAAACACCAGATTAACTCTTGTTTCGCCATCAAGGATTGAATTTTTGAATAACAACAGGCTTGAATATGCTGAAGTTGGCTTAGAGGAAGGGGTGAGTATATTTGGACCTCCTCCTGTGGGTGAAAAGGTTGCTGAAGCAACAAAGCCATCTGAGCATGGAGATTCTAAACATTTGATAAATTTTGAAGGTAGTGGTAAATATACTATTGATCAGGCTGAAGTAGCAAATGCTCTTAATAATCTTGATAAGCTTTATACAGATATAAGGGCTGTTCCCAATTTTGCAAATGGCAAGGTTTCTGGAATGAAAATTTTGTCAGTAAGAAGCGGATCTCTTTTTTCCAAGCTTGGTTTGCAACGAGGTGATATATTGCAGAGAATTAATGGTATAGAATTGGATGTTAGAAAAGGTTTTGAAATATTTAATCAATTAAAAGATCAAAAAAGTTTAACAGTGGATTTAATAAGACAGGGATCTAACCAGACTTTTGAATATGAAATTAGATAAAATTATAAAAATTTTAGGCATTGTGGCTTTATTTTTTTTATTAGCTGATGTTCGTGTTTTGGCCCAGTCTGATGTGCTGAATGAACAAGCTGAAACAGATGAAACCGGTACAATAAGGTTGCCGGAACCTCCTGCATCTATGGATAATGCAAATACTGCTCCGGTTGATTCTCTTGCAGCAGGTTCTCCTGATCAGACTAAAGATTTGTCTAAAGCAGAGATGGTATATTTAAATGTGCAGGATCAGGAAATAACAGATGTTATAAGGCAGATAAGTAAGGCTACAGCAAAGAACTTTATTATTGATAGTAAGATAAGAGGCAAGGTAACAATTTTATCTGAAAAGATGATGACAAAAGAGGAGGCTTATCAGGCATTTCTTTCTGCTTTGGAAGTAGCTGGTTATACAGTAGTGACAGGACCAGCGGGAATTATTAAAATTGTTCCATTAAAAGATGCTATAAGCAGCCCAATACCTATTCATGTAGATTCAACGCCATATACTGACAGTTTTATCACAAGACTTATTTCTCTTTCAAATATTAGCGCTGTTGATATGTCAAATGCTATTAAGCCGTTGATTTCAAAAGATGGAAATCTTTTTGCATATCCAGCTACAAATACAATGATTATTACAGACTCTGGAACTAATATTGATCGCCTGATGAAGATTATAAAAGAGCTTGATCAGGAAGGACCTCAGCAGGTTTTGGAGATAATACCCATTAAACACGCAGAAGCAGAACAGATTGCTTCAACAGTGTTAAGCTTGTTTGAGCTAGAACAACGAAAAGCTTCAGGAGGAACTGCTGCTACAAGAAGGCGTGGGCAAACAACACAGGAAGAAGTTGAAGAAGTATCCAAAATTATAGCTGATAATAGAACAAATTCGGTTATTGTGCTTGCTAGCAAGAGATCTATAAATAAGATAAAGGATCTTATTGCCCGTTTAGACAGGAATGTTGGAGAAGATACAGGAACAATTCATGTACATTATTTGAAATATGCAAATGCTGAAGAGCTTGCAGCTACTCTTTCCGGTGCTACTGCAGCAAGTGCTTCATCAGCTAAAGGTGGGGCAGCCGGTGCAAAAGGTGGAAAAGAAGCTCCTGCTACTGCTCATTTTGAGGGTGGAATTGTAATATCTGCAGATAAAACTACCAACGCTCTTGTTATTACAGCGTCTGCAAAAGATTATCAGGTACTTGTGGATGAGCTTATAAGTAAACTGGATGTGCCGAGACGACAGGTCTATCTGGAATCAATAGTAATGGAGTTAACCCTTCGTAAAGGCGGGCAATATGGTGTTTCAGGTTTTACAGGTGGTGGTAATGGCTCAGTGCTTGGTTTTGGTCAGAGTTTTGGCAGCATAGGACAAATGTTTGATCCAACATCATTATTCACCGCTGGTGGGCTTTTGGGAGGTGTAATAGGTAGAGATCAGATTACTATATCAGTTCCGGTTAGTGGAGGAGGAACTCAGGAGGTTCAAATACCTGCTTTTGCAGCTTTTTTGAATTTGATTTCAACTTATACAAATGCGAATATAGTTTCTACACCAAATATTCTCACACTTGATAATGAGGAAGCTTCAATTGATGTTAAGAGAAAGGAATACGCGCAAAGCTCAACAACAACTGCAACAGGTGTGATTAGCACTTCCCCAGTTCCTTTGGAAGCTGGTTTGTCTTTAAAGATAACGCCTCAAATAAGTGAAGGAGATGCGGTCAGACTGAGAATTGAGCATGAGTTGTCTAACTTTACCGCGCCGCCAAGTGGAGCTGTTGCAACACCATCCCGAACACGAAAAATTAGCACAACGGTTATGGCTATGGACGGGCAAACAGTTGTTTTGGGTGGTTTGATGGAAGATATTGAAACAAAAAATAGAAGAAAAATTCCTATTTTAGGGGATATTCCGATTCTTGGTCTCCTTTTTAAGCAAACAGATATAGAAAAACAAAAGAGCAACTTGTTAATATTTATAACCCCATATGTTATAAAGGATCCATCAGATTTTGCTCAAATAATGGAAAGAAAAATTTCGCAAAGAAATAAATTTATTAATGATAATTTCGGAAAGCGGCAGGCAAAGGATATTAGAAATTTGATTACAACTCATAGGGCGGATTTGCTGGAATATACAGCGCCAGTTCCAGTTGCTGAACCGGTTTCTCAGGAAATAAGCCAAACTTTACCAACTGAAACAAAGCTTACCAAGTCAGAGACTAAAAAACTTTCAAGTGCTGTAACTTATGATAAAAAAGAAGAGCTTCCAAAAACAGCGCCAGTTATTAAAGAACAAAATGTTAAAACTTCTTCTCCACCTCCACCAAAGATTGAAGGGCTGGATCTGGCATATTAAATTCGATGTACGCATATCGAAAATCGCACAACGAAACAATTATGGAAAGTCGTAGCTTAGGCGCAATATTATTAGAAACAACTTCTCTAACAGAAGAACAGTTAGAGCAGGCGCTTACTGTACAGCGTGAGAGAAAGATTAAGCTGGGTGAAGCATTGATCCAGCTTAAATTTTTGCGCTCAGAAGATATTTTAAAAGCCCTTTCTATTCAATTGGGTTTTCCTTATGAAAATAAGATTGATGTGGAATCTATAGCTCCAGACCTGATTGCCAATCTTCCTATAAACTATGCTAAACAAAATGAAATACTGCCGCTTCGTAAGGATAAGAATACCGTTGTTGTGGCAATAGCCGACCCCACCAATTTTTATGCTTTAGATGATTTAAGAATGTTGTTTTCTTCTGAGGTCAGGCCGGTGATAGCTTCATCTTATGAGATAGTGAATGCTATTAATGTTGTTTATAATAAATCAAGCAGTGGAGGAGATGAGGTTGTTAGCGAACTTCATGAAGGAGATGAAATAGCAGATGAATTTAATGAGCCGGTAGATCTTCTGGATGCTACTGATGAAGCTCCTATTATTCGTTTGGTTAACTCTCTTTTATTCAGGGCTGTTAAACAAAAGGCATCTGATATTCATATTGAGCCGTATGAGAGAGATGTTGTTATACGGTTCAGGGTAAATGGCATACTTTACGATATAATTAAACCTCCAAAACGGGCGCATGCAGCAATTGTTTCGCGTGTAAAGATCATGAGCCAGCTTAATATTGCTGAAAAGCGCTTGCCTCAGGACGGGCGAATCAGAATAAAAATAGCAGGCAAGGATATTGATATTCGTGTTTCTACAATACCTTCAACACATGGAGAAGGTATTGTTATGAGGTTGCTGGATGCATCATCGATTCTCTTGGATCTGGATTCACTTGGTCTTATGGGAGACCATCTTGATAAAATCAATGACCTCATACATCGTAAAAATGGAATTGTTCTTGTAACAGGACCAACTGGTTCAGGAAAGACAACAACTTTATATTCCTGCTTATCAAAGATAAATTCCAGAGAGTTAAAGATAATTACAGTTGAAGACCCAGTGGAATATCAGCTTCCGGGAGTTAATCAGGTACAGGTTAATCCAAAGATTGATTTAACTTTTGCAACAGGGCTTAGGGCGTTTTTGAGGCAAGACCCTGATGTAATAATGGTGGGTGAAATTCGTGATAGAGAAACAGCTGAGATAGCTATACAGGCATCTCTAACCGGTCATTTGGTTTTTTCAACGCTGCATACAAATGATGCTTCAAGCTCAATTACTAGATTGGTTGAAATGGGAATAGAACCTTTCTTGGTTTCATCATCTCTTGTTGGAATTATTGCTCAACGACTTGTAAGAACAGTTTGTAAAGACTGTGCCAGAAAATATATGCCAGATGAAAAGGAGTTAAAACAAGTAGGTCTTAAAATAGAGGACTTGAAGGAACGTCAGATTTTTAAACCTGTGGGTTGCCCAAATTGTATGGAAACCGGTTATACAGGGCGTCTGGGTATTTATGAAATACTATTGGTAACCGAGCTGGTGCGAAACGAACTTATGAAAGGAGCAGATGCTGCAACTATTAAGAAGATTGCTGTTTCGCAGGGCATGAAACTTTTGCGTGATGATGCCATACATAAGATGCTTGCTGGTATGACAACAATTGCAGAAGTGATGCGCGTTACACAAGAGGATGTTACTTAGAAACAGTAATTATAGCCCCCGCAAAACAAAATGACCAACTCTGCACATGAGTAATAAGAGAGAT
>CAZLRI010000080.1:0-9171 GCA_964561745.1 uncultured Pseudobdellovibrionaceae bacterium
CTTGAATTGCTTCTTCAGCTACAGCTGCAATTGAACCATCTGGCTGAATCTCAACGCGACTCATATCCAAGCGCACAGGGCGACCATTGTTATCTACTTCAACTGCGCTCATTTGGTTTTCACCATTTGTGCCATCTCCATCAGCAGCAGCTAATAATGCTTCTTCAATAGAAAGGCTTGGTTGTCGTTCAGATAAAGAATCTACGCCTTGTCCCAGTTCTCTGATGGACGGCTCAGAATCGTCAACACTTAAAACAGCAGGTCCTAAACCGAACCCAGATGCGGAGCGCATTGCCCTTGATGTTGTGGCGCGATCACTTAAAGGAGCAGATTCTTCAGAAGTAAGCTGAACCCCAAACACAGCTACATTTTTAGGAATGTTTAAAAACGCTCTTTGTGAAATGCGAAACATGCCATGATCTGCTTCAGGAATTTGCCATAAATCATCTGCTGGAATAAGTGCCATGTATCCTTTACGAGAGACTAACCTAAATATACCAGGACCTGTTTGATCTGAATCTGGTGCAAGTCTTACCACACCTTCTATTCTTGCAATCTGATCTGCCATAGCTGCTGGATCTTCTACGCGTGAGCTTCTTTCTACACTTTCCAAAAAACCTTGTGGGAGAAATGGACGTGGTCCTGCAGTCACCCTTAAGTTCTTTCAACATATTCATCATGTGGAACAGGCGCTTGTGGCAAACCTCCTTGAATTGGCACAATCTCGTTTGCCGCACTTCCAGCTTCTGGAGAGATCCAATAAAATGCAATATGTTGTGCTGATCTAGCAACTGGAGATCCATGATCAGTTGGAACAAGAGCTAAATTAGAATCTGTATCGTCAAGAGAGACTAGTCTATAAAGAGTGGGATTGTTGAGGCAAGGATAAGATTCATCTACTTCAACACCATCAACTGCCTCTAATTGTCGCTGAATATTTTCAAAGCCTTGTACATATCCTTCATCTACTATACCCGACAAAGATCGACCTTCTCCTCCAACGCCATTTGGACCACCTGTTTCACCTATTGAAAACATAAAGACCTCCAATTTTGATCTATTAAATAGTTTTTTGGATTAAATATTATACGGCATATAAGAGGATTAAAAACAAAGATCAAACATAAAAAACAAGGGAGAACAGGAGGCGAAAAGCCTGTTGTTTTCAGATTTATTTGGTTGTTATCCCGTGTTTTCAGCCAGAGGATGAAAGCATTATTATTGCTCGGTAGCCGCACCCTTTAGGGTGCGCAAATACACAGGATATATATGGAAGTTGTCAGACGGAGCAAATCAATTATTCGCAGGCTTCAGCCAAAAGCTGATCCGCCTCTGGAGGAAAAGCCTGCGGCTACCATAACGAACAACGAATCACGAACTACGATTCACGAATCACGAACCACGAACGACTATCTTCTTTAACCCTTGCATGGTTCAGCGGTTTATGCGTAAAAAGCACACCTATGACAGATAGAATTTATGACATCATAGTGATAGGCGCTGGGCATGCTGGGTGTGAAGCCAGTTTGGCAGGCGCTCGGCTTGGTTTATCTGTATTGATGATTACCGGTCGAGCTGACACTATAGCGCAGATGAGTTGCAACCCTGCCATCGGTGGTTTAGCAAAGGGGCATTTGGTAAGGGAAATCGACGCGCTTGGCGGTGAAATGGGAGCAGTTGCTGATAAAACCGGCATACAATTTCGCCGACTTAACATGAGCAAAGGTCCTTCTGTAAGAGCTACACGCTGTCAATCAGACAGGGTTCTTTATTCAGCTGTAATGAAAAAAACATTGGAAGATGAAGATAATTTGACCATTTTCTATGGAATCGCAAATCAGATAACTAAACCAAAAGAAAATCTTTTTTGTATTACTGTTTCAAAGACTGATGCTGCTCAAGACAGTCTTGTTACGTTTCACTCAAAAAAGGTTATTATTACAACCGGCACATTTCTTAACGGACTTTTACATTTTGGAATGGAGAATGTTCAAGGTGGAAGAGTCGGTGATTTTTCATCAACTCATTTATCATCTTCTTTGAAAAATTTCGGATTGCCCTTGAACAGGCTAAAAACCGGCACATGCCCAAGGTTAGCAAAAGAGACAATTGATTTTACGAAACTCGAAGAACAACATGGTGACATCACTGCTCCAAAGTTTTCCTTTTATAGCTCATCTGAATTACTGCCTCAGGTTTCCTGCTATATTACCTACACAACAGAGGAAACTCATAAAATTATTTTGGATAATCTAAAACATTCTCCTCTTTACAGCGGAAAAATAAAAGGAATAGGTCCCAGATATTGCCCGTCGATTGAAGATAAAATCGTCAGGTTTAAAGATAAGACAAGGCATCAGCTTTTTTTAGAACCTGAAGGGTTAAATACAAACTGGTATTATGTAAACGGGCTTTCAACTTCTTTGCCGCTTGATGTGCAGTATAAGATGCTCTCCTCCATACAGGGGCTTGAGCAAGCAAAGATCATTCAGCCCGGGTATGCAGTTGAATATGATTTTGTTCCTCCAACTGAACTTTATCAAACTCTGGAGACAAAAAAAGTTTCAGGTCTGTACCTTGCCGGACAGATAAACGGAACATCCGGATATGAAGAAGCTGCAGCACAAGGATTAATGGCAGGTATTAATGCATCAATGTCATTAACAGACAACCCCCCGCTTGTATTAAAAAGAAGTGATGCATACATCGGAGTTTTAATAGATGATCTTGTAACAAAAGGGACTGATGAACCATACAGGATGTTTACATCCAGAGCTGAACACAGATTAATCCTTCGCGAAGATAATGCTGACATGCGTTTAACTGAAACAGGAAAAACAACAGGATTGATAGATGATAGCAAGTGGAAGATCTTTCAGTGCAAAAAAGAAAACATCAGAAATACAATATCATACATACAAAAGAACAAAAATTTAATGCACGCGGCCCTTCATATTGAAGCAAAGACAAATCTGGATATTTTATTTAATAACATTGATCTGGGCAAAGATATAGTTGAAGCAGCAGCCATTGAAATTAAATACGCGGGTTATATAGAAGTTCAGAAAAAGATCGTATTGCGACTTAACAATCTGGAAGATTATAAGATCCCAAAAGATTTTCTTTATAGCAAAGTAACCAGCTTGTCTAACGAGGTCCGTGAGAAGCTTGAACATATAAGACCATCAAATCTTGCACAAGCATCAAGAATGCCAGGCATCACACCAGCTGCGATCTCAGTATTAATGGTTTATTTGAAATATAATTAAATAACTATTGCCTATATTTTGAAATAGCTATTATTATGTGTAACAGAAGTGGTTGTTTTTTTTCTAGATCCCATGGTCAAGAGACTGTGTCGTAATACCTTTTTGTTGTCATCCTCGCGTCCGCCATAGGACGGATCAGCCTCTGGCTGAAAGGCGGGGAACCAGAACATGTTGTTTTTACTGGATTCCTGCCTGCGCAGGAATGACAAAAAAGAGCAAAAAAGCAATTACGACACAGTCTCCAAGCCGAGGATGACAATGGTATTTTACGTCTGATGACTTCCCCCTTTGAAAAGAGGAATAGAGGGGCTTTTACATTTACGCAGGCTTCAGCCAAAGGCTGATCCGCCTCTGGAGGAAAAACCTGCGGCTACCATAACGATTCACGAACGACGAATAGGGAATTGAATTTACCATATGAATTTTATTTATATATTTTTAACTATCTTGTTTGTTGGCTGCATCATCTCATGCAATGGTGATAAAAAATATTATTACGATACCAATGATGCTCTGGTGCGTTATCAGGAGATAGAGCAAACAACTTTTACGCTCACAGGAAGCACAACATGCGGAACATGCCGTACAAGAAGTTTAAACGTATCAGCCGTACAAATAGAGGTTGTGCCTGAAGCTGATCCTTTAACCACAATTGTTGTTAATACATTTGGAGGACTCGGCCCGTTTTCTTTTAGAGAAATAAAATATTATTCTAAAGCCAAGCTAACTATTTATGGCAAGCTCTATTATAATAATGGTGATGATTTTATAGAAGCATCTACAGATGTGACGGTTCCGGATAATGATGGCAATGTTATTTCATGTGTTCTGGATTTTTAATTATGACGATTTTTAAGCTCCATATCTCTTGGCTCCCTCTTTGGTAAAAGCACTGAAATACCTCCTGATATCATAACATCTGCATTAAACACATCTCCGGTCGGATTTGGAATAGGATGCATGTAAGCATTCACGTCAAATCTTATAATTAGCCAGTACCATTTTGTATAGACCTTCATTCCCCCACCAATAACACCAAGAGGCTCAAAGCTTCCATTTATCCACATTGAACCAATTCCAAGTGTCAAATATAGATCTGCTTCCATGACTGATCCTGCAAAATCAAATGACCCACCATTTGAAATCATAAGCTCTGCATCCATCAGATGCTCATTTCTATTGGTGACAGATCGGCCAAAAGTCGAACTCCAGTCAGTCTTCATAGGAGTATATAAATAAGATGCACCAACAGCAAAAACATTATCAATATGGAAATAGTAATGTCCGCCAAAACACCATGAATTATGGGTTTCGTCTCCAAGATAATCACCAAACAAAATACCAAATTCGCTCTGAAAATTTTTGGAATATCTGTATTTCCGGTCTATGGAAGGCAGATCTTCGGGTGTTTCATTTGACACAACCTCTGAAACTGTGTTTTCAGAATTACTTTGTTTCTTTTGTGAATCAACCTTCTGTTTTGCTTGAAGATTAGCTGCACTTAAAAGAAAGATTGATATAACAAGAATAGAAACAAAAGTTTTATACATCACTCCCCCTCCCACTTTTTTATAATTCATCCTTCATCCATCTTGCTGCTATAGGCGGCATAACTACCAGAGCTGCAACTGCTGTACATACTGTACCGATCACCATAATCTGACCCAAACTCGCTATACCCCTGTGTGACGCGATCATCATCATTCCAAACCCTACCGCATTAGTCATTGCGGTTAATAAAACCGACGTGCCAGTTGCTCTTCCAATAGAATCAAGTGTCTTTTCCTGTTTTAGCCTGTGAATTATATGAACACCGCTATCTACACCTATACCTATAATTATCGGTATAGCAAAAAAATTCGCTAAATTAAACGGAATGTTCAACATTCCCATAATAGAAACCATCCAAATTCCTCCTAAAGCCAAAGGCATGGTTGCCATTAAAGATGCTTTAATTGAACGAAAATCCAGATATGTAAAAACAAGAATAACTATAAACGCAAGTATACCTGATATTAAAAAAGCCCTAATCATAAGACGCGAAGATTCAAAAACTTCAATTGGAGTTCCAAGCACATCTGCATCAATTGATCTTATTGCTTTTACAAATTCACTCAAACAGGACGGATCCCAGATATTCTCTTTTGGATAAGCATATACAGCATATCTCCCTTTGCTACTTATAAAATGATTTTTCAATGTATCAGGCAAGACGTTAAGGGTCAGGGGAATTGGAGTCATACCTGAAATAAGAAAAATAAGTTTCTTATGAAGATCGGCAATAAACTCTTTTTCAAATTTTGAAATACGGTCATTTGCATTGCCGACATTGCTCATGTTTTTTATAAGCAAAGAAATCTTTTTGCGAAAACCTTCCAACTCCTCAACAGCATCCACTCTGCCTGCTGAAAACGCCTTAGTCTCAAGCTTTTCAAGCTCAGCATCAAAAACTTTCAGTTGATTAGACAAAACAAGCAGATCGCTTTTTCTCTGTCCCATTATCTTTTCGGACTTTTTAATCTCCTCACCTAACTCAAAAAAACCTGGCGCCATTTTATGAATAATCTTAATTCTCAAATCCTGATCAAGCGGAAGAAATGTTGTTATGTCCTCAACTTTTTTAACAAGATTATTTGCCTTATATTTGGCACTTAATTTATTTGATTCTTGAGGATCATCAGCAATCGATATCGCAAACCATGAAGACTCGTCACTTTCATCAATCAGCTTTCTCTCATATTTTACAGATTCAAGACCTCGTGCCTGTAGCTCCAGTAGATTAAAATTAAAAGATATGTTTCTGGCAAAATGCCCTATCAACAAAGTAAACACCAGAGCTGTTATGAGCATTGGTTTTGGATGTTTATAAAATCTAGTGACAAACCATATATTCAGAGGAGATTTTGGAGTATCATTATCGGGAACAACCATTGACTTGTATTTTCTATGATCCCTGATAACAAGCATTGCTGGCAAAACTATCAGCATTGCCAGCAAACAGAAAACAATACCAACACCGGCAATCATACCTAACTGCTGCAACGCCTTAAAATTAGTTAAGATAAGAGTTGCAAACGCTGCTGCAGTTGTTGCGCTGCTTGTTAAGTCAGCAGGACCTATTGCCAGAAGCATCTTCTTTACTGCCAAGTCAACATTTCTGTTTTTAACAAGTTCTTCCTGATATCTTGCAACAACATGAATACCATATTCTATGGATGCTCCAACAAGTATAATCGCAAAAACAATGGATAAGAGATTTAATGTGCCTATAAAAACAGCAACAAATCCATATGTCCATGATATACCCATCAGAAGCGAAGCCATTGCTATCAACGGTCTTGTTGCGCTCCTGAATGTAACCACAAACATCACCCCAACAGCAAGTATCGCTAATATCGTTGCCAGATTCATATCTCTATTTGACGATATCATCTCATCAGCAGCAAGAACCGGTCTTCCGGTTAAGCCAGCTTTAATATCAGGATAATTAAGCTTAACATCATCAATAGTCTGACGAATCCTCTTTAATGGTCCCTCAATAACTTCAAGCGTCTGATAGTTTTTTGAAGGCATTATCATGCAGATAACAAATTTTTTATTTTTCGTTACAAGGTATCCGTCTGGGTCAAAGCTCTCTCCATTAAAAAACACTCGTTCCAATTGAGATTCATACGGTAGGTCTTCTGTGATCGAATTATTTGCAGAATCAATTATTGAATTGAGAAACTTAAATCCGGTTTCAACTTCTTTTGTATCTTCAATTTTTTCACCACTTGTTAATTCACTATTTATAATCCTAAACAGATCTTCAAGACTGGTTATTGAAGCAATTTTTTTTAATGAAAAAAGACCGTCTTTAACCATGCTGGAAAGAGCCTCCAACTGGTCTTGATCCATTAAAAGCAAAAAACTTTTTTCCAAAGCTGGATTATCAATCTGATATGTCACCTCTTTTATATCAGGAAGTTCTTTTAATTTTAAGGCAGCATCTTTTATAAATGATTTGGCTTCTGACAGGTTATTCTGTGATTCAGCAACAAGATAAAGATATTCCTGATCACCAAACTCCCTTAGAAAATCTTTATATCTTTTATGAAAATAGAGGTTCTCTGAAACAAGATTATCCTGATCAGCATCTAAAGACAGATGAGTTATTGCAAGAGCAACTGACAATAAACTTAATACAATTCCAAATATAAATATCTTCCACGGATTTTGTGGAATATAATTTCCAAGCCACGTAAATATCTTTGTTCGCATAGTTTTATCAGATAACAGACCTTGTCTTTAACGCTTCTGTTGCAAGTTTTTTCCCAATGGTCCATGCGCTACCCGGAAACTTGTGACATTCGTGCATTACCTGTTCAAAGGCAGTTAGGAATCGGTTTACATGACTCTCATCTATTATTAAAGGAGGAAGCAGTTTAACTATGTCGACATTATGACCTGCAACCTGAGTTAAGATTCTATGGTCGCACATCAAAGGAACAACTACCATCTGACCAAAGAGCCCCTTATTAACTGCATGCACAATTTTCCATCCTGCTTTTAGCGAGAAAGATGATGGGGCAGCAAACTCTATTCCAACCATTAAACCTAAACCACGCACTTCGCTTAGCATCTCATACTTATCAATCATACTTCTTAATCCATTTATAAGTTTTGATCCCATAGCAGCTGAATTTTCAACAATATGCTCTTTTTCAATAACAGCGATTGATGCTAAGCCTGCTGTCATTGCAAGAACATTTCTGCCAAACGTATTGGAATGAACAACACAATTATCCATGCTGCAAAATACTTTTTTATATATTTCCCGCCGATATACGATTGCACCAACCGGGATAAATCCGCCTGACAATGCTTTGGCAACTGTTACAATATCAGGTTTTATGCCCCAGTGATGGTGAGCAAACCATTTACCGGTTCTGCCAAAACCTGTCTGCACTTCATCGCAAATCAAGAGCGTGCCATATTGTTTGCACAATCTTTCAGCTCCGACATAAAATGCCGGATCAGCAATATAAACACCCTTGCCCTGCACAGGCTCTATAATAAACGCCGCAACATCTCCTTTTTTTAATTCTTTTTCCAATATATCCAGATCATTAAATGGTATTGTTTCGCAACCCGGAAGAAGATTTCCAAAACCGTTTCTAAACTCTTTGTTACCATTTAGAGAAAGAGAGCCTGTTGTCAAACCATGAAACGAATGATCCCATGATAAAATCTTTGATCTGCCTGTAGCTTTTTTGGCAAATTTTATTGCCCCTTCAATTGATTCTGTGCCTGAATTGGTAAGAAACACAGTGTCCAGATCATTAATAACTGTCGAGCCAATCTTATTACTTTCAACATTCTGCCCATTAACAACTGAAAGTAAATTTTCAGCAAGAAGACCTGCTAACAATGGAGTATCCATCTGCACCATGCTTGGCCAATCTGCATCAATAGCCTTCTTCAACTCATTCTTTACTGTCTCATGATTGCGACCAATATTAAAAACCCCATATCCTGCAAGAAAATCAAGATATTCATTTCCTTCATTGTCATACAAATAAGGTCCCTTTGCCCTTACATAATTTCTTGAAAAACCGATTGTCTTTAAAACCCGGGCTAATTGAGGGTTTACATATTTGGAAAAAAGTTCCTCATTTTTCCCAGAATGCATATCAACTAAATTTATTATATCTGGATTCATTATTGCTCCTTTATTCGTTGTGCGGTGTGTGATGATCTGTGTGCGCCAACCTCACATCTCTTATCGCACGACGAGACATTTATCTCAACTCTACCTCCCTATGACAAAGACTGAAAATCGAGGATAACAAACTAACAACTATAGCTCCCGCAAAACAAAATGACCAACTCTGCACATGAGTGATAAGAGAGATTTTCTTTT
>CAZLRI010000081.1:0-9050 GCA_964561745.1 uncultured Pseudobdellovibrionaceae bacterium
CCAAAAAATTTTCTGAAAATTACAAAAATCAAAATCATCACCCCAGACTTATCGAACCTTCACCCACAGGGTGAAAACCTATAACTCTCAATTATCCAATTTCTCTTTGTTTTTCAAAAAACTAAACCACTCCTTAAAAAATCGCTGTCGGATTGGGGTGTATTTTTTATTATCAAATGGAAAGACGCACTACGTCAGCATTTGTGATGCATACCGCTATCACAGCGCGTATTGTTGTCGATTAGCCCAAACTATAACAAGTAAAATATGAAATTTATTTGTTTCCTAAATCAAAATACAACCCTGCCCCGTCTGTTTTATGGCAAGCCATCCTCTTTCAAAAAGAGAGAGAATAATGAAAAAAAATTCATTTTGTAAGCAACTTTTTTGAAAAACCGCCGATAACAAGGTGTACTATGAAAAAAACAATATATAGAAAATTATACCCGTACATTCTGATCAGCCTCTTTTTAGCGCCATTTATGGTAATCTCAGGCTGCGCATCAGACTATGATCCTGTCTATTTTCCGCCACAAGAGGAAGCTACAGAGCAAACACAGGAACCAGATTTAGCTGCAATAGACTGTACGATCTCCTTTACTTCACAGTTATGCGTAATAATAAAAGGGGATAATATTGAAGCTGGGACAAATCCTGATGAACCTCTATGCGTTGAAATGGATCCTTTTCCAATCCACATATCAGGAACTGAAGTCACACTTATAGGCAGTGAAATTCCAGATACTGAATTTGAAGGACATGGGCTGCCAGCGCCTATAACAATTAACGGCAAAGGATCTGGAACCGGAGATTCGAATATAGGTTCTGGTTCTATTGATGCCAGCGGAAATATTATAATTGAAAACTTTTCATTTTTTATTGATGTTCTAGGCTTGATTGGCGAAGTTCCCAATCTAACTTTCACTACATCTTCCACTGATGAGCTTCCTCATTTGGAACCAATAGAAGGAAGTCCTCCGGATCCATCAGGAGCTATGACGCTTGTATCAGGAACTGTACTGGGGCACTTAATCGATGCTGCTGATGAATATCTTATGGGAGCATCACTCCAAATCATATTTAATGGGTCTATAACACCAACTCTGGATGAATGTAGCAGCTCATCAGGACCAACTTCAATTGAAATCAAAAAACTTTTTATTGATGAAAACGGCGATCAATCAGAGATTCCTCTTCCAAACAAGAATCAGATGGAGATATCTTCAGGAACATATATAGCTCAGGATGACACAGATATCGGCCCCAAATTTGAAGCAAAAGCTAAATTTAAAATAAAAAATATCAGTACGTCAGAGATAGCAATACGAATCCCCTCCCGCATCGGTCCTTTTATAATAAACTCAATGGATTCATTATCAGGAAATCTTTCGTCCCAGCAATCAATCATAATAGATGTAATTTTCAGACCAACCATAGACAATACTGAAGGACAAGAACTGATCATAATTCCTCTGATTATAGGGACAGATCCTTTTAAGCTCATTGCAACAGCAAATCCAAAAGACGGCCTTGCCACGCTCTCTGAAATAACAGACACCGGTGAAGTAGAAGCACCTGACATCGATGATTTGGAAGTTGGAGAATTATCACTTCCAGCAAACACTCAAAAATCATTTTTCAAATGTAATTACATTACATGCAATGAAAATGAACTTCCAACTAACTGCACCTTGTGTAGAGATGAAACTTCAGAGGAATGCTCGCTTCTTCCAGTATCAAAAATCGGTCGTCCAATTGGCGAAGTAGATGCAAATTGCGATTTAATAGAACCTGATCCTGAACCTCAAATGGCAATAGATCTAAGAACAATTACTGATGTAGCAGCCAACAAAAAGATAATCAGCATCAGGAATATGGGAACAATAAACCTTACGATTGAGAAAATATATATTGAAGAATATCCAAATTCAAAATCAACAGGACAGTTTTCAATTCGAAAAAACGACATCTATGTAGCAAACTCTGTTGATGAAATAAGAAACCAAACACCTCTTAATTTTCCTATAACACTGCCTCCGTTTGAGAAAAATTTTGATGAAACACAAGCGTTTGTCGTTGTCACTTATCTACCAACAGATCTGATAGGATTTGACGGATCTGAAGCTGGAATAGGCAGCCCAGCAACAGATAAAGCAACTCTTAAAATTAAAACAAGCTCTGAAAATATCTCTATTGAATTAAAAGGACAAACATCCATTAAAGATATCCCTGACCTTGAATTATATTTTAAGACTTCAACCGGAACCCAAAAAATCGAAAACGAAAACACATTTTCGTTCAGAGATGTTACAGCTGAAACAATTGACAGCGCAGTGCCTGTATTTTTGAATCTCTCAGACACAGCTACCAATGCTATTAGAATTAAATCAATAACCATAGAAGACGGTGATCTAAACTTCTATGAGTGGCTTGATACTTCAGATAAGATAAACTCAAAATCACCGCCAACCGGCAAAGGCAAAAGATGTTCAATACCAATATTGGATCCATCAACCGGCGACATGACCAATGAAATATTTGATTTAAATCCAGTGTCACTTGGAGCAAGGGGGTTTGATATTGAACAGGGCGAATATTCTTTAGATACAATGCCTCTTTTTGGATGTGTTAATTTTCACAGAGATACAAATTCTCTAAACGATGAAGATAAACAGAAACGTTTGTTTAAATCCAAAATTATTATCAGAGCCAATGAGCTGGATATAAACAAAAATCCTGCAAAAAATCCAGATGGAAGCTATAAGGAAACTGAATTAACTGCAAATCTGATTGCTGCAATTAATCCGATTACCGGAAAAATGGTGCTAAGAATAACCCAGACCAGCGCTACAATATTAAACCCACAGTTTCCGGCATTATCAGCTATTTCAGCAAAAAGAGAAAATGATCTACTTGGAGTATCAGAGGAAAATAATCAGATATTTCTTGGCGCACTAATACTAGATCCATTTAACGAACAAACTATATATGGATTTGGAACCGGCGAACCTCTGACAACACCATCTGATGACATAACTGCAGTTTTTCGCAGCGTTGATACTCATCCGGTTGATACCAATTATGATGATCCTGTCCTATTTGATTATGCAGCACTTACATATGATTCAACGCTTACAGATGGAAGCAAAGGAATATTTGAAGGGTTTGCAAATGTACCTGATGATCTTAAAGCAAATGGTTGGAGAATCTTTACATCAACACTATCATATCCAGGACCACTTGCACCTGAGGACAAAAAATTCAATGAATCATCTGCATGTTTGACTGTTAATCCATGCAGCGAAGAAGGGTTGAAAAAATTCACAGACGCAGGTGTAAAACCTGGAGAAAAAGGAGCATGTGCATTCTTTTATGCATCTGGAGGACGATACGAAAGCCCTGCCTTCCACACAACAGAAGAGATGGAGGGCGGAGAATACACACATCTTTGCAATGCTGTGAATAAAAAACAAAACCTCAGAGATCTAAATACAGGACATTACAATCTTGAAGGATCAATTATCTTTGAAGATTTTGGGCTTCGTTTCTTTGGTCCAACATATTTTCATAATCCAGGTGGTCCTCTTGGCAATGTTCCACCAATGGATGTCATATTCCATCTTGGATTTACAACAGATGTCTTAAGACCTCCTGCAGAAGACTATCAATACAATGTATTGCCTGATAGCAATATAGATTTTTCAAACAACGGGTATAAAATCAATCTGGATGACCCAACTCCGTCACCACCTGCTATTTGCAAAGCGAACAGCAACAACAGAACTATAGGCGGAAAAAAATATAGCGCGTGGAAATATCTGGCACCGCTTTTATCAAAAGATCCTGAAGGTTTAATTCCAGCAGGCTGCCCTGAAGCAAGCAGCGACCTTACAGGAGGGCTGGCATATTTACATGGCAGAAAACTTAACCATGAAAACGGAGTAGTAACATTTGTTGCAGGAGCAAACTTTGGATCATCTGACAACCTCACATTTGCCTTTAAGGATGTAATGATTTTTATAGTCTTGAATGGCTGGGTTTGCAATCCAGAGGGAAGAGAAGAGGATTTTGAAGGAGCTCGTTGTTATGACAAGAGTTTTAACGAAAGAGATGCACTAAGTCAGATATCAATAATGGACGAATGAGTTTTGAAATGCCGCATAACGCTGTCACGCTGCGTATTGGCTGGCTTACTTAAGAATGCAAACTGCTCATAAATTCCCCTCCCCTTGTGGGACCAGGGAAGGGGAAAAGTTGAATATTTAAAATCCCCCCTCCCTAACCCTCCCCACAACAGGGGGAGGAAATTTATGACAAGGAGGAAAAAATGGATTTTTTTGGATACAGATTACAACTATCATATATACCAATACCGCTTATTCAATCACCCATAACCCCTGAAGGGACTATCCATCAATTCAACCTGGGTTTTATTAATATGTCTGCGCCTGATCATGGATGGAGTGTTGATCTGTCTGCAATTTACGCTGATTACAACAGAACATTTGCATATGACAGCAATGTTAATCTTACACAATGGGGATTAAGCATTGGGCTGGGGCAAAGACAGGAGCTATCTAGATTTAACCAGTATTTTGCATTAACCAACTCCCGTAGGTCTATGATGGGTTTTAGACATGTATCAGGTGGCAGAGAAGGCTCAGAGAGCGACGGGAACACTATTAATATTTCAACAGAATCAACATTGATTGGTGCTGAGCTAGACATTAATCATGTTAATCTTGGTGTTGGCGTCGGATCATTCACAAGTGTATCTTATGATAGAGAGGAAAGCGAAGGAGAAGGTTCTGAATTCAGTCAAGTTGAATTTGGCATTATGGTGGAAATAGATGCAAGCTATGCATGGGATGAAAGACACACAAGTAGAAGAAGTCTCGGCAGCGTAACAACAGGTGATGTAATAATTGCTTCTTTAATGCAGTCAATTGGTGTTGTTAAAAGCGGTTTAATGTACCTTACTTTGCATCAAAGCAATCAGGAACTTCAGGATTTTGGTTTATTATCTACAACTGAAAGAGATCCAAGCATGTATGGCCTAAACTGGCTTCTTGCTTTAACCAGTTTAACCGGCATCATGGATCGGGGAGAGATACACAGAACTTCTCTGAATATGCCCAGAAGATTGAGATGGTTAGCACCAACAATTGAATTAGTGGGAGGATTAGGACTCCTCTTTGCTGACAGCGATTCATCAAGAGCTGAAGCAATTGCAATGATAGGAAACTCCGGAGGTATATGGTTAACACAAGGATTACGAAACCGACCAAGAACCACTTTTCTTTTAAGAACACTCCTGCCCGCAGCTGCATTTATTGGAGGTGCTGCCGCAACTCGCAGTGATCCGGAGAATGGCGCAGCACATATAGCAGCGGTTGCATCTCACACATTAGCTGGAGCTGCAACATCATCAACCGGTGATGATAACGACGTGTCTTACTCATATATATGGAGGCATCGATGGGGTGGTGATAGTGATGGAAATCTTGGAGCTATCCTCATAAGAAGAAGAATGGAAGACTCGCACTTATATGGAGATCTTCTTCTTACAATCCCGCAACTTGGCGGAGGTGAGGACGTAGGGAATTCAGCAGTCGGAGCTGGAGCAGGATTAGTGTGGCAATCAAATAACGATTCAAGTGTTCATGCATCATTTAGCGGGGGTTTATCCTTAAGCAATGAATCAGGAAGATTTGGAAACAGATATGCCCTTGATCTTCAAGGCATGGGCGGAATTGTTATTTCAGCATCAGACAACATTGATATTCTGCTATCAGCATTAGTTGGGCTAGGTTACGAAATAAGCAGCGGTAATATGAGATTTGATCTGGGGATTGGATTTGGGTTAAGGTTTGATCAGTAGATTCGTGATTCGTGAATCGTGGTTCGTTAGAACACATTAGTAAATATTCAAATGTTACTATTAATAGCTAATGGGTGACCCCGATTTTCATGAATCTATCTATACAACCCTTTAGTTAAAATATATACAGCAACCGAAGGCATGACCAGAGCAGAATAATCTTTGCATAAGCTGATGCGTTTTCTTATTTCAGTGGAACTGATATCTGTAATAGGCGATGACACGCCTCTTGGCACCTGTATAACAGGAACCAAAGATTTAATCTCATCAAAATCCTTCCATTGATTTGCCTGTGACCCAACATCTCCACCAGTAACAAGGGAAAAACGATAATCTGGATGCATCTCCTTTAACCTTTTTATTGTTCTGATTGTATGGCTTATTCCTCCCATCTCCTGCTCTATTCTTGAAACCATGACCTTTTTTCCAAATTCACTGAACGCAAACAAACACATTTTATATCTATCATCAAATGAAACAAGGTCTTTACCAAAAGGATGGATAAAACACGAGACAACATAAACCAAGTCAACGAGCCCCTGTCCATCCAAAAGCCACTTACAGATCTCACCATGACCTATATGCGGAGGGTTAAATGATCCACCAAATATTCCAACTCTTAACGACATCTGACAATCTCCTTATGCACTTTGTTATTCCACTACACCCTGCCTATCATTCCGGATTTATGCTTGTCATTCTCGTGTTTGACACGAGAATCCAGTTCCTTGAAAACTTTTCTGGATCCCCGATCAAGTCGGGGATGACATTTTCTCTAATTTTCCCACTTGCACCAATTTCATTTAACATTTATAAGAAAAGTCACAATGAAGTTCAATCAAGTTCTCATAATTTATAAAAAACCTTCCCAGTTAAGAAATGCATCTGATGCAAAGGGATTGGAATATCTTAAAGAAACATTTCCAAAACTCTTTAAGCAAACTCTATATCAACAAGAGACCCACTTAAACACTATAAAGCAGGTAAAAAACATACTTGAAAGTCTTAATATCAAATATAACGTAATTATCAGAAACGACCTATTTACCGATATTTCAGATTTTAAAAATTCTACAGACTTGCTTATTACCATAGGTGGGGATGGAACTATTTTATCCACTTCACATGTAGCAGAGGGCATACCAATTTTAGGTGTGAATTCTCTTCCAAACTTTTCCCGCGGCTTTTTTTGCCTTACCACTCCAATAAATTTCAAAAAACATTTAACAGAGATTATTCAGGGGAAAAGAAAACCCATTAATCTACCTTTGCTCGAAGCATCAATAAATAACAAGACAATTCCATATCCTGCTTTAAACGACGTGCTTTTTACAAATAAATCATCAGCTGAAACTGTTCAATATATTTTAATGGTTGGCGACAAAGCTGAGCAACAGCGGGGATCCGGAATTTGGATCTCGGCAGGGCCAGGATCAACTGCAGCAATCCTCTCAGCTGGAGGGAAAAAGATGTCGATCTTTTCCGAAAAGCTCCAGTTTTTTGCGCGCGAACTATGCGTTGCTCCGGGAAAAAGATATTTATTAAAAAAGGGAATAATAAGCTCATTAAAATCAATAAAGATAATATCTGAAACCTCTAATGGCATGGTATATCTTGATGGAAAGAATCCCCCATTTGCCTTACAAAGAGGGGCTTGCCTTAATGTAAAAATCTCTCCAGATAAACTTAAGATATTTTTATAATCACCATTCCTTTATCCTTGATGAAGAAAATCATGGAAATGTTATTAAGACAGGAGATTCGTATTTTGCCAAATCTCCCCTGAATAAATCTCCGCCTGTTCTTTCTTGACCTATTTGACCATATGCATTTGAACCCCATCCCCATATGGTCATATCCTGCTTCATGGCTAACACATGATAGTAACCAGCTGCGATTTTTGATACATTCGTTAAACCTGCCACTTGTGTTGATACATAGCTTACCTCCGCTGCACCGTTACCTAATTGACCTGCATCATCCTATCCCCATGCCCACACCGTGCCATCTGATTTTAGAGCCAAACTATGAATGCTGGACGATAATTTGACCACATCCGTTAGTCCGCTGACCTGAACTGCCGCACCAAATGAATCAATCTCTCCTCCATTGCCAAGTCTACCTCCCAAATTATTTCCCCATGTCCACACCGTATTATCCTGCCTTAACGCAAGATAAAAACCATTTCCTTTCTGAACTTGTTTCACATTATCTATGAAACCAATTAAAGTTGGTTCTTCATAAAATAATTCGTTATAAGATCCCCATACCCAAACATTACCATTACTTTTTAGTGCCATGCTGGAATTTGAACTCACTTCAACGCTTGCCATTATGATATCCGTAAAAGATTCAATCTGTTGTGGTGTTTGTTCAAAGTCTTCTGTGGAAGGCATCCCCAAAGCTCCTCTTATATTTCTTCCCCATGTCCACACATGCCCCGCTTCATCTACATATAAACTCATGCTATCTCCTGCTGTAAGCATTGGAGCTAAAACATTGGGAGTGGCAAACTCATTTGATGTAGTTGTTCCTTCATCACTTGGCACTTCACTTAAATCCATCGTTGTTGTATTGGCAATGCTATTAATTTCTTCTAAAATAGTATCTTCTTGATCAACCTGTGAAGCCGGGATTTCTAATCTGAAAGTTATAACAAGACTGCCATGTAATTGATAAATAAAACGCACCAACCCTCCGGAGGAAGAAACGTCTTTTTGATAAACTGTTTCTGTTGATATATCGCCATTGGAGCCGGCTACCATAAGGTCATCCGGAGCTTTTCTTTTAAATACATAATCTTGTAAATTTACATCGGGAGCAAGTGGTCCTGCCAAGACAGTAATTTGCACGCTATTCTTTAAAAAAGGGCAACTGTTTCTGCAATATTAAAAGGATCTTTATAAACTGTGGAAGGAACAGGGCTGGTTTCGCCAAAACTTGTAATTACCCACTCTTCAGTTAATATAACTTTAAAACCATATTTACCATTGCTATATACCGCGTCAACAATAGTGGGCACTTCTCCAGTAGATGGCGGATTTTGGACTTCAGTGCCTTTGCTGCATGAATAAATAAAAATAAATACTGTTAACAATATAATTAATCTTTTTAGTAACAGGTCAGCGAAATTTATCTAACTCATGAAGGCAGGCAGCTTACCTTGAAA
>CAZLRI010000082.1:0-8845 GCA_964561745.1 uncultured Pseudobdellovibrionaceae bacterium
TACAACATCCTCCATTCACCTCCATTAAAAGCAAATCTCTCTTATCACTCATGTGCAGAGTTGGTCATTTTGGGGGGCTATATCAACTAAAATATGATATTTTTATTAAGATTATTAATTTGGATTTTTTCAAAGTTGTTTTATAAAAAGGCAAGAGAACCCCGTTTATCTCGGAGCTCTGCCATCAGGTGCCTTGTAGTAGGCTATGGTGGCGCAAATAACACAGGTGCTGAAGCAAGGGCAAAAGAAGCAATCAAGCAGATGCTTGATGCAGATGAGCGCATATCTATTACACTTACATCTTTAGACCGGTCGGAAACTTTAAGATATATTTCTGAAAACAGCAGACTAAAAGTGGTGGAAGTTAATCCTATTTTTGTAATTTCAGTTCTTCGCCTTGTTTTAAAATCAGATATGGTTGTTTTGGTTGAAGGCAGTTGTTTTAAGGATAATTTTTCATCAGCTTTGCTTTGGTTTTTTATGTATTCAGCTGAGCTTGGAATAAAATTAGGCAAGCCAACTTTGTGTTATGCTGTTGATGCCGGGCATATGAAGACTGAAAATACAAAGTGGGCAAGGTTTGTGGCTGAGAATATGGATCTTGTAATAACAAGGACAAAAGAAGCTAAAGACATATTAAAGAGCATTGGAGTTTCAAGGGATATTAAAGTAACTACGGATACTGCATTTAATCAACACTCTGAAGATTCTGAATGGGTTAATGCTGTGCTTAAGTCGCACAATCTTGATCCATCAGAGGGGATTATAGGAATAGCCTTTGAAGAACTTTTTTGGTGGCCTGTAGTTATTAATATAAAAAAAGCTATGTTAGGGATTAAGAAAGATCATTATAAATCTATTTATTATCACTCGTGGAATGACGAAGCCAAAGAAAGATCTGAAGCTTTGAAAAAAACAGTGGCAGTATATGCAGATTGGGCAGCTTCAACTTTTAATTCAAAGATAATATTTTTTGCAATGGAACGTCTTGATATTTCTCCGTGTAAAGATGTTCAGGTATTGATGAATAATGATTCTATTCTTTTTGATTCAAATAATTATAATGCAGCTCAGATAACCGGTTTCTTAAGAAGCTTGAGCTGGCTGGTTACATGCCGTTATCATGCGCTTGTTCTTTCTATGCAGGCGAGCGTTCCAATGATTGGACTTGCTCATGATGAAAGAATAGAATCTATTATGAATGAGCTGGATTTAAAAAACGACTATTTTATAAATTATCTTGAGAACGATATTTTTAGAAAGCTTAAAGAAAAAACACAGAAACTTGTTTATGATAAAAAGAAAATAATTGCTCATATACAGAGAAAATTTCCTTTATACATAGAAAAGATGAATATGAACCAAAGGTATTTTTCAGAGTTTGTGAAAGAGAGATTTCCTGAAGAGAAATAAAAATCCGGGAGTTTATTTTATTCAAGAACCCCCGGAAATGTTATTCCTGAAAGATTTTTACCATAAAAAGAAACTCAAACCAACTGTGAGTTCGCTGGGTACCCGTTCATTTGACCAAAACTCCAAATGTTGTGTATAGCCAATAAGAACTTGAGCCAATTCACTTCCTGCGGCAAGTAGGAGACGTACGTATAAATTTACACCATTGTCACCTTCTCCATTGAGTCTTGCACCACCTCCAATAGAAGCGATTAAACCCAATCCTTCTGTAAGCCATGCGCTAACTCCTCCTTCAATTCCAAGACTGACAGTATAAGCCATCATTTCATTTGTGGTTAAAAAAGATGGACCGTTACTTCCACCTCTTACCACATATTCCAAATGTCTATTTCTTTCGGATATTCCTCCGCGACCTCCGTCTTCGGTTTGTATTATTTCATAATTTGCTTGTCGTGGTCTTGCGTCAAAGCCGACAAATCCACCCAGGTGAAGTCGAATATGATTTACTTGGTTAACATTTACTCCTACCCAAAGATCAGTAGCTCCAGATGAAAAATCTCTCATGTCCAAACCCCCAGTGAAAGCAACACCAACATTAAAGATTCTTTCTGATTCAGAGCCAGTACTTGCTCCTTCAACATCTGCTTCTGGTACAACAATGTTTGACGGGTTTTCCCCTCTTCCTGTTGCGGAAATTGGTTCTCCTACACTAAACATAAAAACCTCCTTGGTTTTCTGCCGTCTAAGCATAACAGACGGAATATAGTTTCTATTCTACTGATACTGACTGTCCTTCCCACATACACATAACTCCAAGCTCTAACTCTGCGGTTCTTGACCCAGTCTCTGTATAGCGCCCCATATAGCACGTTCCGTTCATGTTACATTCAATGGCGGGGTATATATCATAACCTTCTTCATCACCTTCGAAGAAATCCCAAGATGCTCGATATAAACTAATCTCCATATTTGTCAATCCTCTTGCTTCAACACTACCATCATTATCATAGTGAATTGGAACCATAGGAAAATTTGTGTAGCAAACGCCATTGTACAAAAAAGGTACTGTTTCATAATCTGTTATTACTTCACCGTGCCCATTCCTGACTATATTCGCACAGGCATCTTGATAACAATCAAGTTGATCTTGTAATGAATCAAAGCTCTGATCATCGCAGTCTCGCTGCAAATCCCATGCTATTCCAAAAGGACCATTTGAGTCTCTAAAAAATAAACCTTGCCATGAGTTTATTTCTTCAAGTCCTTCACATGGATTTGGTACTTCTTCTGGTGTGGTTGGATCATCCTCCTCGTTTTCTAAACGAGTACTTGCGTAGCACGCTGCAGCCACCAGCGTTCCTAACACTAAAAACGCTCTTAAAGCTAAACCCATAAAAACCTCCTTGGTTTTGGTTGGTTTCTTTCCCTCATTCTTGTTATCGTCGGTTTTTTTTTTTTGTTGCTAAGTTTTTTTGGATTTTCGACGCCCTGCTTGTAATTACTTGAAATGTCAAGAGAAAACATAGGATATATTTTGTTTTCTACAAGGAAATTGAAGGTTTTTATTTTTATGAGTTTATTTAGCCATTACCCCTTGGCAGATCGATGAAACCCATTTTGCATCTTCGAATGCTTTTTCTGCATCTTCTTTCTGATAGAAATCAGAAGGGGTAAGATCTTCTGTGCCATAAAAGGAAAGCTCCCGATCTCTTCTCATCTGTTTTGAAATTTTTGCCAATGTTTTTGCTTGTGGCTGAACTGTTTTTGGAAGCTGGTCAATAGAATC
The DNA here is from genome assembly GCA_964561745.1 of uncultured Pseudobdellovibrionaceae bacterium. Classification (GTDB taxonomy): domain Bacteria; phylum UBA10199; class UBA10199; order 2-02-FULL-44-16; family DYJF01; genus CAZLRI01. Next base: position 3,200 of record CAZLRI010000082.1, read on the forward strand.
TAGTAATACACCACTAACATCATGAAGACGCGGGGCTTCTACATTTGAAAGACGAAGCAATCCTTTTAAACACAACTCGACAATTTCCTGAGATTCTCGAACAACATCTGCCCATGCTTGGCGCGCAAATAACACTTCTACAGCTGCCAAACGGTGAGATGCTCTTTCGATATAATCCTTAGCTAGATCTTGGTTTTTCATTTGTTCTCCTTACCCAATAAGGTTGGCCATTTGACCAATGACGTCTTACTTTGTCAGCAGCAATCCACGCTAAAATTTTAGTAAGCATCTGAGATGTTTTTTTATTTTTCTCCCAGACAATTTCAGAAGATAATGCTACTTCAAACCAAAGACTGCCTGTTTGTTCAATGGATTTTGGAATATGTACAAATTGAGGAGTAACTTCAAGACCAGCATCCTGAGGCATCTTTTCATTCCATAAGGTGTAGAGAGATCTTCTTATTGGGATGCTTTTGTCTAACACAATAAGGAGATCAAGATCAGATGCATTTGTGGCTGTTCCTTGTGCGTAGGATCCAAATATAATAAGGGCTTGCAAGTCTTTTCCAAATTCTTTTTTCAAATAAGAAATATAGTTTTTGGCAATTTGCCTCCACCATTTATCTTCCTTTTTTTTTAGAGCATGTTGGAGCAACTCAATACATATATTATTTAAAGACATGCTGGATTGAATAGCTTTTTTAGTTAGCTGTTCATGAAGCGTATCTGGAACGCGGAGTACAAACTTACCGGAATATTTAGACATAGTACTATGATATCATCTTATTGAATAATAACAAGGATAAAATCTGTTTCCATTTCTCCGGAATATGATTATTAGGAATGCCTAAAGGGTAGAATGCCAATGCATAATGAAATTATAAAATACTTAAAGCAGGTTGAGAAACCGTATCGGTATATTGGTGGCGAGACAGGTGTTTGCAAAAAAGATTGGAATAGTGCAACCGCTCGTATTTGCCTGGCATTTCCCGATGTTTACGAGATTGGAATGAGTAATACTGGTTTATCCATCCTTTATAACATGGTTAATAAATCAGAGAACATGCTTGCGGAGCGTGTTTTTACGCCATGTCTTGACGTGGAGGATTTATTAAAAACCAAAAATATTTCTCTATATTCATTGGAGTCTTATCATCCTATTAAAGATTTTGATGTGCTTGGCATAACCCTTCCATACGAACTTTCCTACACTAATTTATTAACCATTTTATCATTGTCAGGGATTTCTTTTAGGTCATCTGAAAGGGGAGAATCTTATCCTTTAGTGATTGGAGGCGGTCCGTGCGCATTTAATCCTGAGCCAATTGCTGATTTTTTTGATGTTATTGTATTGGGTGATGGTGAGAAGGTTTTGATTGATATTATGAATGTTGTCTCTCAAGTAAAACAGAGTAATGGGTCTAAACAGGATGTGTTTGATAGAATTGAAAAATTTGATGGTGTTTATATTCCAGCGCTTGGAAATTCCAAAAAGATTAAAAAGGCATTTATTGAAGATCTGGAAAAGACATTTTATCCTGAAGCTCCAATTGTTCCATATGCAGCAGCTCATTACAGATCAGGCGTTGAGGTGGCAAGGGGATGTATGCGTGGATGCAGGTTTTGTCAGGCAGGATATATATATCGTCCAACAAGATACCGATCTGTTGAAAGATCATTAGAGCTTGCGGAAAAAAATATTCAAAATACCGGACATGAAGATTTTACTTTTCTCTCATTATCGATAAGCGATTATCCTTATCTTGAAAATATATTGTCTGGCATAAATTGCAAATTTCAAGACCAGTATTTGAATCTCCAGTTTCCGTCACTTAGGGCAGAGTCTTTATCAAGCTCTATCTTACAGTTTGCAAATAAATCAAAGGGCGGAAGTTTTACATTAGCTCCTGAAGCTGGAACAGAAAGGATGAGAGATATTATAAACAAGGGAAATACTGATGAAGATCTCTTTATTTCCGTTGAAAAGATATTTTCCCTTGGTTGGCACAAATTGAAGTTATATTTTATGATAGGTCTGCCAGAGGAAACAGAAGAGGATCTGGAAGGAATAGTTACTATTGCAAAAAAGTGTTTGAATATAGGCAGGCGCTATAATCATAATGTTGAGATCTCTGTTTCAATCTCTACCTTTGTTCCAAAGTCACATACTCCTTTTCAGTGGGAGGAACAAATTTCAATAGAGGAGATCAGAAAAAAGCAGGGATTTTTAAAAAACAAATTAAAAGGGCGCGGCATAACTTATAAGTGGCATAGCCCTGAGATGAGTTTTCTTGAAGGAGTATTTGCAAGAGGCGGACGGGAATTATCGTTTGTTATTGAAAAGGCACATAGCTTTGGATGCAGATTTGATGCATGGGATGATTATTGTGATATATTAAAATGGAACAAAGCTTTCTCAAGTTGTGATATTGACCCTCAACAGTATCTCAGAAAACGGGAATATGAAGAAGCCTTGCCATGGGATCATCTGTTTGTTGATCTTAAAAAAGATTTTTTAATAGAAGAACATAAGAAGTCAATAAGCAGGGTTTTAACTCCCATGTGTTCTTCTAAAAAATGTTGCGGATGTGGTGTGTGTACCAAAACAAAGAATCTCCGTCCTCTTACAAAAAAGGTTAAGGAGGGGAGAAAATACGTTGTGCGATGTGCGTACATCGTAAATAGTGAAAACCAAACGACGCACGACGAATTATCTTCTCCATCAAATGGGAAGGAATTATTCAGGTACAGGATTAAATATTCCAAGCTTGAAACCGCAATTTTTCTGGGACATTTGGAATTAATCAATGGGTTAAAGCTTGGTTTTAGAAGATCAGGATTAAAACTCAGGTATTCTTCTGGATTTCATCCACGACCAAAGCTTAGTTTTGGAAAGGCATTATCTGTAGGAATTGGAAGCAGGTGTGAGTATTGTGATGTAGAGTTGATAGAAGATATCAATGTTTCTGAAATAAAAAATAAGCTTCAAGGTTCTTTTCCATGTGGAATCAATATTGTTGATATCGTTAAACAAGACAGCCCTGATCTTTCAATTGATGACTCTATAGATTCAATGACCTATGAGGTTAAAGGTTTGGAGATAGGTAGCGAAAATCTCATTAAGATGATTGATGATGTTAAAAAAACAGATCTTTTTGAAATTGCTGTAAAAAGAGGTAATAAAACACCAAGACAGCTTAATTTAAGCGATTATTTATTAGAACTTGCTGTTTTAAGTGATAATAATGTAACAATTAAAATTAAGGAATTAAAACCATCTATTAGAATATCAGATGTACTTCAGCATGTTTTTGGTGTAACTGAGGAGATGTTGAATAATATATACATTGAAAAAACAGAAGTTAGTTTTAAAAAATAAGACAAAATAATTAGGTGCTATATGTCAAATGAACTTATTGTTAATGTTACACTAGGTGAAACAAGAGTTGCTAGGCTTGAGAATGGTGTTGTTGCTGAACTCTTTATTGAAAGAACAAGAGACTTAAGTGTTGTAGGAAATATTTATAAGGGCAGAGTGGTTAGAGTGTTGCCTGGAATGCAGGCTGCATTTGTGGATATTGGTCTTGAGAGAACGGCATTTATGCATGCTGCTGATGTTGTAAAGGATGTTTTGCTCATGAATGATGCTATCGATCAGGAAGCGAGCGCTGATATTTATGATGAAGGAGATATTGAAAAAACAGGTATAAAAGTGCGTTCAAGGAAACGAAAGGAAGATCGATTTATTGAGAATTTATTGCAGGAGGGAAAGAATATATTAGTTCAGGTTGAAAAAGAATCTATTGGAACAAAAGGTGCTCGCATTACTTCCCATCTTTCACTTCCGGGCAGATATTTGGTCTATATGCCAACAGTGGACCATGTTGGTGTGTCGCGTCGCATAGAAGATGCAGAGGAACGCGAACGGCTTAAAAAAATAGTTGTGAAAATGAGGAATTCTGCAGGTGGTTTTATCATCAGAACAGTTGCTGAGGGAGCTTCTGAAGCTGAGTTAAAGGCAGATGTGGATTATTTAGTTGAGTTGTGGAGCTCAATAGAAAAAAAAGCCAAAACAGTGAAAACTCCTGCTCTTATTCATGAAGAACTGGATGTTTTATCCCGAGTTGTGAGGGATTTGTTTACTGAAGATATTGATAGGATTGTGATTGATTCTGTTGATGCTCAAAAAAGCGTAAAGGAGTTTGTATCAAAGTTCATGCCTCGTGCTAAAAATAGAGTTGAGCAATATGAAGGAAACGAACCTGTTTTTGATGCATTTGGTATAGAGATAGAGATAACAAGGGCGCTTGGACAAAAAGTTTGGTTAAAGAGCGGTGGCTATATTATTATTGAGCAAACCGAGGCATTGACAGCAATAGATGTTAATACCGGCAGGTTTGTTGGCAGAAGAAATGTAGAAGATACAATTTTAAAAACAAATCTTGAAGCTGTTAAGGAGATTGTTTATCAGCTTAGGCTCAGAAATATTGGTGGGATAATTATTTTGGATTTTATTGATATGGAAAAACCTGCCAATAGGCAAAAAGTGTTTACAGCATTAAAAGAAGCACTAAAAGGTGATCGCACAAAAACAACCATAACAAAGATCTCTGAGTTGGGTTTGGTTGAAATGACTCGTGCGCGAATGCGTGATGATCTAAGAAGGCTTCTTACAAACTCCTGCCTGTATTGTGAAGGAAAGGGATATTTAAAAAGCCCGGTTACAGTATGTTACGAGATTTTCAGGGAGATACGAAGGGAGATTGATCTTATAACAAATAAGCAAATTATTGTAACATGCAACCCTTCTGTTGCATCTGTTTTGTTTGATGAAGAACGTGCTCAGCTAGAACAGCTTGAGAGAAAATATAAGAAAAGGATTACTATCAAAAGCATGAAAGAATATCACATGGAGCAGTTTGATGTGAGTGGGTGAGAAATTTAGTTTTATTAGTTACATATGATTTTTGAAAAAACGAAGTTTGGGTATGATTTGTTTGCTACGGATATTTTATTCACACGCCAAAAATATCCTGCGCTTCATCGCCGCGCTTAGTATGGCTTAGATGGCGGCGATTCCAGATGCCGCTTACAAATCATACCCAAATTTCGTTTTTTAAAACTTGTTTTAAGTAACTACTATAGATATCACACTATGTCTTGCAACCATGAAGCAATTCCTGTGTCCGCCATAGGACGGATCAGCCTCTGGCTGAAAAGCAGGAATCCATAGTAATTATGCTGGATTCCCGCCTGCGCGGGAATGACAGTCTTGGTTCGGTTTCATAGTGTTAAATCTATATAACTTAAAATTCGATTTTTAAGGATGCACGGTTTGGTTTGATGGTGAAGGACGCGTTTTTATTATCAGGTGATTCAAATCTAGCACCATTAATAATGGTTCTGATCGTTTGTATAATCTGGTTAAAATCTTTTTCAAACTCGCTTTTATTTTCCAAAGTTATAATGTCGTCCTGTTTTTCGGTTTTTACCTCAGCATATAGAGATGTTGTGTTAAATAAGCTGATAAAAACTATTATAATAAGGAGATATCTCATAATTTAAGCCTCTAATAATATTATCGGCGGTTCTCAAAAAAAGTTGCGTGTTATCTGGCCAAAAATTGTATTTTTCTTTGGTGTATTA
>CAZLRI010000083.1:0-8783 GCA_964561745.1 uncultured Pseudobdellovibrionaceae bacterium
GTCTCCTCCTGAAGCCAGCAGCTTACATGGACTCTGAACTGGACATAAAAATTCAGAACGGTCACTTTAGTTGGAAATTATAGCTCCCGCAAAACAAAATGACCGATTGTAGCAATGGGAGGTAGCTTCACAGGTGAGGGGAAAGAGCTCAAATAGGCAACTAAGGGAAACTGGAAACCCTGACAAATTTCGATAAAGAAAAGACCGAGATGTAAAAAAAAGAGGCTTTTTAATGAATATGACCATATGAGCTAACTATCGGAGACTATTAGACAAAATAGCATCTTATTTTGCCGACGGGGTTTTTTTCTTGACTAATTTTTTTATAAGCAACTTTTTATTAACATTGTCGAAACAATATAGTAAGCAGCAAAACCTGCGGAGAAACAATGCAACTTCGATTTGATGATTTTGTTGTATCCATAATAGACTCATCTGGCTTTGCACGCACAGGCATTGACCTTGATGTGCTTGAACGCCATGATTTGACAGTAGAGACTCTTGCTGAAAGTTTTCCACAACAAGTCTCTCGATCATCATGTTTTGTGTGCAACCCTGATTCTGCACATAAGTATGGTCATCTGTTTTCAGGTCACAGCCGCGCACCTTTAACTGAAGCCCTCTCCCCTGAAGTATCTATTTATTCATCTGGTCCTAATGTGACTAGCCAAGCTGGGACTGATCTATCTTTACTTGCGCGTTCAGAACACATCCCTAGCGCTGCAAGGACATCAAATGCACGACTGGTATTTGACCGCCCCCCATGGTTAATACCTGAACGACCATCAACTTTATTCAATTTACCACCTATTCAAACATTAACTTTGGATACAAAACAGCCCAGACAACCTTTTATATATCCTGTTGAGAGCATTAACTTTGCAAGACTTGGCTGCGACTTAAGTGAAGCAATAGAGGTCTTAAGCAGGTCTATGGATGCAAGAGGGTTTAGAGTAGTTCATCCTCCTAATGCTGTTCAACTGATTGATGCCGGACGCGACGTTCACGTTGCTGTTTATGAAATAGAAACGAAAAGAATGAATACTATCCCCATGAGAGATCTTTCACCTTCTGGTACAAGAAGTGGCTATAGAATCGTAGCATACTTTGCAAGGTATCCAGATATAAGAGCACTCCCAGATGACGAAATTACCACTGTATATACGAGACCTTCGGCTGCTACATCTGTTAGTTCTGGAAATCATGTCTTAACAAATGTTTCAGAACCCCCACCTATCCATATGCAAGTTAGAAGGAGCTTTTCAGCAGAATCAAGTTTAAGATTAGGCGAAAGCTTTGAATCAGGAATAGCTACTATACCATGGGAAGAAGATATTCCTTTGCCCTCTCGGGAAACAAGCTTACTTCCACATACTCCGGGAGAATCAATGAGAGCATGGCTGAAAAGGCAACCTCCTGTTCCCCAACATATTGAGGAAATAGACTCTCCTTCTTTGTCAAATCTTTTATTACCAAGGCTAACGCCTTCACGATTCGCATGTGGGTTTGCAAGCAACATTGCATTAATAACATGTTCGGCACTATTAGTTGCTGGATATGAAAGAATTCTTCACAGACCTGCTAGAGATGGCGAAAGAATAGCAATCAGCTCTATTCCAATAATTGGCGCAACATTATTTGCCTTTATCAGAGGAGTATCTGCGACATCCTTATTTGTCCATGTACCTTTGGGGTTTATAAGTTTAATACCCATATCCACAGGTGTAACCAGCTCTGAAACAATGTTGGGAATAGACCATCTTTCAAGGGCAGGCAGAACTGGTGAATTTATCATAACAAGCGCTTTAGCTGCAATTCTGCCATATATAACTATTAGCGAATCATCAGCCGCAGGCTTAGGTTTAGCGCTTCCCAGTATAGGATTGGGAGTATTTAGCGGTATAATAGCAGGTTTTACTTTAGCAGGAACTGTAGCTGCAACTTATTATATTGCAGATCCAATGATAGGCAGTCTTATCAATTATACTGTAGGATATTTTTCAAACAATAATGAAGATATTTTAAACAGCTGGCTTGCAAATGATGGCACGCTCACTGATCTAATCGCATTAACTGCTTTATACATAAGATCCAAAATCAATTTACCATAAAATCGCTATTGCATTCATCTTCTAATATAGTAAATTAGCTCAACAAAATTAACAAATAATTTAACAAAAGGGGGCTGGGATGAAAAAAGTATTTCTGTCATTGTTGGTAGGAGTAGTAGGTGTTTGTTTCGCCGTGTCAGTATCTGCAACAGAAGTAAAAGTTCAGGAAAAAACTGTGGAAACAGCAAAGGGCGCAGTAACAACTGATAAAATGGAAGTTAAAAATGCAGCTGGAGAAGAAAAAGTAAAAGTAACTGAAACTGGCAACACAGTTAATACCACAATTGAGAAAAACACTCCAAAAAACAGTGCTGTAAAAAAAGAGATTGTTCAGTTTCAATCATATGACAAGGGAGCTAACACAATCACTGTTATTAAAGACAAAAAAGAGGTTGTAGTACCTGTAGGAAAGGACTTAAAAGACCCAACTTTAATACAGAAAAATCAAATGGTAGTTATTACATCTACTTATGATACAAAGCTTCTTAAAGATGTGGTCATTGACATGGTTCCTCATGTGCCAGCTCAATAAGAATAATAAAATTTTATTAAGAAAAAACCCCGGTTATTTGCCGGGGTTTTTTATATCTAAGAAACTTATTATTAATTATTCCTTCATTTCAATTACCTTCTCGCCCTGAGCCATGGCATGTAATGTTGAATAAAGATAAGTCTGAAACAATATATCTTTACCATCAAATGTTAGCTTATAAAAAGCAACCCCGCTGCTATATTGATGCCCCACTTCCAAAGCCTTATATAAAGCATCTTTTTCAATCACTATCCAATGAAACAAAGACTTAGTATTGTCTTTTTTATGCACGCTACACCAGATATAAGCATATTCACCTGCTATAATATATTTACCTCCATCTGGCACCCAATATGCTACATCATTTTTTTCTAACTTATACAACTTTATGGATTTCTTATATGGCTCTGCAACTTCAACATCATCTGCCTGAGAAGAAGCAACTATGTCGTGTATAGTTGCATTCTTGTTTTTAAGAACCACTTTTTCTTCAGCTTCTGCAATGCATATAACTGAAAAAGCAAACAAAACTTGCTATGGCACCTGAAAATAATGGCTATTGGTATGCCAAAGCTAAAAATATATTACCCGGAGATCTGTATGCATTTAAGATCGACAATAAAGATGAAAGACCTGACCCTGCTTCAAATTTTCAACCAAATAACGTACACAATCGCTCTCAAATAATTGATCATTCGAGTTTTAAGTGGACTGATTCAAAAAGAAAAGGAATTCCACTTAAAGATATGATTATATACGAACTCCACATTGGAACCTTTACTAAACAAGGAACATTCAATGCTGCAATTGAAAAACTTACATATCTCAGAGATCTTGGAATTAATACAATTGAGATCATGCCAATATCCCAGTTCCCGGGAAACAGAAACTGGGGATATGATGGAGTTCATCCATATGCAGTTCAAAATTCATATGGAACACCTGATTCATTTAAGGCTCTAATTGATAAATGCCACAAGCTTAACATCTCTGTTATTCTTGACGTTGTGTACAATCATCTTGGTCCAGAAGGAAATTATCTTCATGAATTCGGTCCATATTTTACCAATAGATACAAAACACCGTGGGGCGATGCTATTAATTTTGATGGGAAATACAGCGATGAAGTCCGCAAATTTTTTATTCAAAATGCATTATTCTGGTTTGAAAATTATCACATAGATGCATTAAGGCTTGATGCAATACACGGTATATATGATTTTAGTGCAAAGCCATTTCTTGAGCAATTAAGCGAAGAGGTTGCTATTTACTCACAGAAAAAAAAGAGACCCTTTTATCTTATAGCTGAAAGTGATTTAAATGACGTTCGGGTAATTTGCCCAAAAAAAATTGGCGGATATGGTATCCACGCTCAATGGAATGATGATTTTCACCATTGCATTCATACATTATTAACCAAAGAAACAAACGGATATTACGCAGACTTTGGAAGCACTGAACAGTTTGTAAAATCCCTTAACCAAGCGTTTGTTTATTCATGGGAATACTCAAAATACAGAAACAGACATCATGGCAACTCTTCTAAACATAGACCAGCAGATCAATTTATCGTTTTTTCCCAAAACCACGATCAAATTGGCAACCGCATGAATGGTGATCGGCTCATTAAACTCGCAGGTTTCGAAGCTTGCAAACTTGCAGCAGGGGCTATTATTTTTTCTCCTTACATCCCTTTGATTTTTATGGGTGAAGAATATGGGGAAGATAATCCATTTCTGTATTTTATCAGTCATACAGACAAGGATTTAATAAAATCAGTTCAATTAGGGCGAAAAAAAGAATTTGAAAGCTTTCAATTCAAACAAGAGATGTCTGATCCTTATAGTGAAAAAACTTTTTTCAAATCCAGATTGGATTGGTCTAAAAAAAACAATATTAAAAAAAACAAAACCCTATTAAATTTTTATAAAAAAATAATTAGTTTAAGAAAAGAGATACCAGCTCTTGCAAGAATTGATAAAGCTTCAAGATCTGCAAATATTGCCAAAAATAAAAATGTCGTGGTGTTGTATAAATGTTTTAAAAACAACAGCACATTGCTTATTATGAATTTTAGCAAAAAAACAGAACAATTTATAATTGATCTTCCAAAAGGTAAATGGACTAAGCTTATTGATTCATCAGATAAAGAATGGGGAGGACAAGGAACCTTGACACCTTCTGATGTACAGGGTCAAATAAACTCCAATATAAGACCTCATAGTTTTACGTTATATCGCAAAGCTTAAATAAATTCGATCTAGGTCTCCGACAATTTTATTTTTATCTTAAGGATAGACACAAGTGCTTGATCAATTTAATTATTATTGATTTAAATAAATGAAAATTAAATTGTCAAAGCACTAGTTAGATCATGAAAGGAATTTCTCCAGTGAAAAGATACATTTGCATACATGGACACTTTTATCAGCCTCCGAGAGAAAATCCATGGTTGGGAGAAGTTGAGTTGCAGGATTCAGCTTATCCCTACCATGACTGGAACAAAAAAATCACATCAGAGTGCTATGCTCCAAATACATCTTCAAGAATATTGGGCCCAGATAAAAAAATTATTGATATTGCTAACAACTACTCAAAGATAAGTTTTAATTTTGGCCCCACACTCTTATCATGGATGGAGCGCAATGAACCAAATATTTATACAGCAATAATACAAGCTGATAAGATCAGCATGCAAAATTTTTCCGGTCATGGATCTGCTATAGCCCAAGCATATAACCATATGATTATGCCCCATGCTACATTAAGAGATAAGCATACGCAAGTAATCTGGGGAATTGCTGATTTTGAATATCGTTTTCAAAGAAAACCAGAAGGCATGTGGCTGCCTGAAACAGCAGTAGATAATGAAACATTAGAAGTTTTGGCTGAACATGGTATTAAGTTTACAATGCTTTCACCACACCAGGCGCAAAACATAAGAAAAATCGGAGAAGAAAACTGGATTGATGTAACAAATGCAAAAATAAACCCACGCGTCCCATACCTCTACAACCTGCCTTCAGGGAAAACTATTAATCTTTTCTTTTACGACGGGATCATATCCAGCAATATCGCTTTTAACGATCTTCTTAATAGTGGAAAAAATTTCTCAAACAAACTTATAAGCGCATTCCCTCCTGATGAAGATGATAAAAACAACCAAATGGTAAATATCGCCACAGATGGAGAATCTTACGGTCATCACCACCGTTTTGGAGACATGGCGCTTGCTTACTGCATTCACAACATTGAATCTAACAATCTGGCAAAGATCAGCATCTATGGTGAATTTCTGGAAAAAAATCCTCCAAAGCACGAAGTTAAGATATTTGAAAGAACAGCATGGAGTTGTGCTCATGGATTAAAAAGATGGGAAGATAATTGCGGATGTTCAAGCAGAAGCCATCCAGGATGGCAACAGGAATGGAGAGCGCCCTTAAAAGGCGCTATGGACTAGCTTAAAGACAGCTTAGATAAAATTTATGATGAAAATGGTAAAGTTTTTTTGTAGATCCATGGAAAGTAAGGAATGATTACATAGAAGTAATTCTGGACAGATCTGAACATACAATTGAAAAATTTTTGTCAAAATCTGCCTTAAAAAATCTAAATGAAGAACAAAAAACAGGAGCATTAAAACTTCTTGAAATGCAGTTAAACTCGATGCTCATGTATACAAGTTGCGGTTGGTTTGCCGATGAAATTTCCGGAATTGAAACTACTCAGGTTATACAATATGCGGCACGCGCCATGCAACTTGCAAAAGATGTGACAGGAATAGATCTTGAAATAGCTTATAAAAAAATATTGGAACGTGCGCAAAGCAATGTCCCTATTTGTTCCAACGGATCTGTTACTTACGATATATCTATTAAACCAACAATCGTTGACCTGCTAAGAGTCGGGGCTCATTATGCAGTGTCATCAATATTTGAAGACTATCCTGAACAAACCAAGATCTACAGCTACACAATCAGCAAAACCGACTATGAAAAAGTTGAGATCGGACGACAAAAGCTGGTCACTGGAAAAGCACATATTCAATCAGATATCATTCTTGAAAAAAGCGACATCTATTTTGCTGTTCTTCACTTAGGCGACCACAATTTTATTGGAGGAGTAAATCAACTTGATAAAACCGCTGATTTTGCGGCTCTTCAAAAAGAGATAAAGGAAAAATTTCTAAAAGGTGATGTTGCTGAAACCATTTTTTCAATCGACAAACTTTTTGGATCTCACAATTATTCCCTATGGCATTTATTTAAAGATGAGCAGAGAAAGGTGTTTGGAAAAATCATAGACAAAGCTCTTGAGGAAATACGATTATCATTCAGACAAATCTACGAACACCACCACCCAATAATGCAAGCTATGAATGACATGGGATCTCCTTTACCAAAACCTCTTGATTCAATAATGGATTTTATTTTTAACGCAGATCTTCAAGATATTTTAAACAATAAAGATATTGATATTGTTAAGTTTCAGAAACTAACTGAAGAAGCCAAAAGATGGAAGATCAGCTTTGACAAGCAAATCTTAAGCTTTATCGCAAACCACCGGTTGGAAGAACTAATGAGACATTTAGTTAAAGACCCTTTTAACCTCGAACTCTTGGAAAAGGTAAATACAATGCTTACAACATTAATTACCATACCGCTAAAGCTGGACCTATGGAATGCCCAGAACTTTTATTTTTATACAAGCACAAAATTACTCAATCAGGCAAAAACCAAAGCTGATAAAGGTGACAAGGCTTATGAAAAATGGATTATTGCCTTTGAAACACTTGGAAATTGTTTAAAGGTTATGAACTCATAATTATGCACATACCTACATCAACATATAGAATTCAGTTCACACCATCATTTACGTTCAATGATGCAAAAAATATCATTCCTTACCTGTCATTGCTTGGAGTATCTGATCTATATGCCTCTCCTATTTTTCAATCAGTTGAAGGAAGCTGCCATGGATATGACATTGTCGATCCAAACACAATCAATCATGAATTAGGCGGAGCAGAAGCTTTTAATGATATCTTATCTGAAATAAAACAATTCAAAATGTTTTGGCTGCAGGACATTGTTCCAAATCATATGGCGTTTAACAAAAAAAATCATATGCTGATGGATGTTCTTGAAAATGGAGAAAGGTCCCCTTATTTTAATTTTTTTGATATCGAATGGAAACATATCCAATCACAAACAAAAAATCGTTTACTTGCTCCGTTTTTAGGAAAATTCTATGGCGAATGCCTTGATGATGGCGATATAAAACTTTGTTTTAATGAAAATGGTTTTTCTGTAAAATATTATGACCTTAACTTTCCCTTAAAAATAGAATCTTACCAGCCTATATTAACCAGAAGACTTTCGATGCTGGAACAAAAACTTGGTGAGCAACATCCTGATTTTAGCAAATTTATTGGAACTTCATACACATTCTCCACACCAAAAGCTGAAACAGATCACATAGAACATCTTAAACAAATTAAATTCACAAAAGAGATGCTCTGGGATTTATATAACAACAACCAAGAGATTAAAAAATATATTGATGACACAATTGCAGATATTAATGGTCAGCCCGGTTCCAGCGAAACATTCACCATGCTGGACAACATACTTTCAGACCAATATTTCCGGCTATCATTCTGGAAAGTTGCTACTGAAGAACTTAACTACAGACGGTTTTTCAATATAAATCAGCTAATATCACTCAGAGTTGAGAGAGATGAAGTTTTTAACCACACACATGATCTTATCTTTAAACTCGTTAATAATAATCAGATATCTGGATTAAGAGTAGACCATATTGACGGGCTGTTTGATCCAACCGATTACTTAAAGAAACTTAAGCAAAAAACAAATCACACATACATTATAGTTGAAAAGATACTTGATTTTAAAGAAAAGCTGCCCGCTGTTTGGCAAACAGAGGGAACAACTGGATACAATTTTCTTAATATTGTTAACAGCTTATTTTGTGACAGAAAAAATCAAAGAAAGTTCAATAGGATCTATTCTAAATTTACAAAACAAAAAATAAATTACGATGATCTCTTGAGCGAAAAAAAGAGACTTATAATCGGAAAACACATGGCCGGCGACATAGATAATCTGGCACAGTTAATA
>CAZLRI010000084.1:0-8692 GCA_964561745.1 uncultured Pseudobdellovibrionaceae bacterium
CCCGACTCAACCGATTCATCTGCCCGACTGGCAATCGAAAAAACAACACCCCACACCTGGTCACGGTGCAAACCTAGCGTATCAGCAAGTTGCCGTAATTGGCGTTGACCAAGAACAGTATTATCCTGAGAAACTTTCAGAAGCTCAAGATGAATGACGAACAACAGTGCCGCAGCAGCTACGTTACGATCATCGATGGGGGTGGACAATGTTTTTAGTGTTTCCCGAATCTCGTTCAACGCCTCTTCAGCGCAACAAGACACCCCAGGTTGGGAAGATGTGGCAAGTAACCCTTGCACCAACTCGTAACCTGAGGCGCCGTGATTAAACTTATCTAAAAACGTTTTTGAAGCACTAAAAATCAAATCTCGGGCAGCGTCTAGCGTCAAAGAGGACGCTGCCCAACTACCTAAACCTCGGAAATATGTGTTTGCTGACATTTGAGCCTCCTAAAAGGAATCTCATAGCCGATGGTGTATTTCGAAAAAAATATTGACTATTTGCCTATTACTTGGTACACTTCCATCAACTTAATGACGCACCACAATTTATCAATGACCCAATACTAATATATTATTAATACGCTCTATATACATTTACTATACACTATTTGTTGGTTTTTGTCAACCCAAATTCGAAATCCGCTTTCCACAGGGATAGAAGAAGCATGGATGCAGCAAAAATGAATCCCGAAAGTAATATATCCACACTTGAAGAAAATGAGTTTATCAAGGAATATTCAAACGTTAGAAATCACACGGACGCAGAGTGGCAAATGGTGATTACCGACGCAATTCTTCGATTGTTCAGGTGGAATGATTTCATAACTAAAGAAGAAACTGTGTTAGATAATTCAAATCAAAGGAACGACACAGATTTAAAAACAATATCTTTCGGGAAGTTCTTACCCGCTGCCAAGATGTTACTTAATAGTGCGAAATTGACAAATGATCACTCATACGGCAGTCAACAAGATGTTTTGATGAGACTTAATGATCTTCTTTCAACGAATTCCTCCCTTCTGAAAGATGAAAATGCCTCAGCCTTTGAAGGAATTATCAAGGACTTCTATTCCAACTTCAGCCTAAATCCTTATATTATTATTGCCGCAATAGCACTATTTGATGTTCATGGAGAACGACAGGGGGACGCACCGCCAGAAACTAACAAGAGATCTCACCCGCTTGAGCTTTATCCAAATATTTTTAGACCAATGATCAATGGTCTCAATGTGGGCTGGCTATTAAGAAAATGGGATCAAAATTTCTACAAATTCTTAAATGGCAGTGAATTCGAGAGAAAAGAAAGGGAGTATAAGTCAAAACAAGAAATCGCTAATAAATATGCTATTCCCCTAATTAGTAGTTTCAACGCATTCTTTAAGGATTCTGGGCTGACAGTCGAAAATGATGAATTGCCAATATCAAAATTATGCTGTTTAGAATCGGAAGACTCGAATTATGATTTGGCTAGCGCAACATTTCTAAAAATTACTTCGGATGATGAATGGAAATGCTATAAAGCAGAAGCATGGGTGGAGTCTCTAGGCACTGTCCAGAAGAGATTTTTAAGAAAATCCTTTCTTCAAGAAAAAGAGAATGGAGCACGAGAGTTTGAGGTGGGCATCAAGTTAAAGAATGAGAACCGATTACTAATTGTAAGAATCGGCACTCAAGGCTCTTTTAGATTGGAGGAATGGGGAAGATTGTTACACTTTGAAACCTATGCTGAAGAAATTTGTCGCAAGCATGAAAAATTGTTGGCCGAAATGAGCAAGGGTGGCAAGATTTATGTATACAAAACGAATGGCGAGTTGATTGGAGTAAGCAAGGGATGCACAGTCGCAGAATTTATAGACCGAGAATATCGACAAAAAGAATATAAGGCATTGAATTCTTTTATTAATGGATTCCCTGTTAGCTTTGACAGAGAATTAAGAAATCAAGATCTTGTTGATGTTGTTTTTCAGGATGATTGTCAAGACCGCTTATTACGGAAGGGATACTCTCTCCAAAATAAGTCATTTATGCAACCAATCAATGCTCAGTGTCAAGAAGAAACAGAAGATGAATTGAAAATCTTGGAGGGCAAAAACCGTCTTATTTTGAAAATCCAGAAATATCTTATTCCATGGAATTTCCGAATTGATGAGCACCAAATTTCAATTCTGCTTGTAAATATGAATCACTTATTTGGTAACTCGAGCCTAGAAGAAATTTACACTGAACTTGCTTATGACCAGACGAACGATGAAGAGATTTGCCAATGGGCATTGCAATACAAAACAAGGGGCAGAATTCAGTTATCAAATGGAAACAGCCTTCCAGCAATATACAATTGGAAGAATACTAAGATTGCCCAGTGCTGCAAACCTAATTTTGAAGATGAGATTATCGGAAGCATATGGAAAAGTCCTAAAGACCCGAAGCATCCAGCTTATCAACGCTTCCACGAACTCAAGATTCATAAAATGAATTGCCCCGCAGGTCCTAAGGAGAATAAACTTGCAGTCACGTGGTCATCTTCTGACAGCCATAAGAATGGGTTTGTGGTTGAAGCGCTTATAAATGATGCGGTTGGTTGTTTAGGAGAATTCTTAAATATCTTTTATAACACAAACTTATCAATACATTCTGTAAGGGCCGATGCAATAAATTTTCAAAATAAGGCATCCATTGGCGTTCATGCGACGGCATTTACAAGAGATGAATTAGAGACTACCAAGGAATTGATTATAAAACGTTACGGAATACAATCAATAACAACCAGATACCTCAGAAATCTAGAAGTCGCTCAACTAACTTGCCAAAAAAAATCTAATCCGTATATTATTTCAAGTGAGCCTGAGCTTGAGAAGAATCTTCCAGTTCTTTTTTTTGGGAGAGAGGATGAATTAAGGAAACTGGCTTTTGTTCTACATGACCACAGATCACGTCGTGTATTAGTAAATGGATACTACAGAATTGGTAAAACTTGGTTTCTGAAACAATTTAAATTGGTTTATCATATGCCAAGTCGACATATCGTGAACATTTTAGTGAACAATATTCAATTGTCAAATAATCCTATAAGGGATTTCGTTCACGAGATTTATCTACAGACTATAGAGAGCCTTGAAGATGAGAAGATGGTATCAAGCGAAATTCTTCAGCGTCCTCAAAATTTCAGCGAGCTAAAGATTTGGTTCGAGAGGGTCTCCCAAAAAACCAGAAGAGATTTTATTCTATTAATGGATGAGTTTTCGGTGATCAGTGACTGGGAGATGAACAAGAAAATAGATCGAAATTTCATCCAACTGCTTCGAAATTTTATTTTCAATGTTTCCAATGTCAGCTTCGTTTTAGTATTTCAAACGTCCTACATCTACAATTTAGTAGATATAAGCACTAATTTTCGTGATGATCTTTTTGATTATTTTAGAGGTCACCACGATGAAGAAATCGAACTAAAACCGTTTGGCCCAAAAGAAACTTATAAATTAATAACTAAACCGGTTTCTGACAATTACCAATTTTCCAAGAGTGCAATTAATTATGCCTACCAGCTCTGCGGTGGTGTGCCTTTTATTGGAGCTTTACTTGGAAAGACAATATGGGATTATGCTCAAGAAAGAAATTTAAGGAAAATCAATAAAAATACATTGCTAGAAATAACCCGAAATATTAAAAATAACCAGCAATGGAGTTTCTATATAGAAACATTAGTCAATAACTTGCGCGAAAAAGATACTTTTTTAGTACTTAGAAAGATTGCTGAATTGGAACATGAAACTAATACTGACCAAATCACCGAAGAAATGGTTCGAGATAAATTGAATATCAAGTTAGAAAGAATAAGAGAAGCTCTTGACGCTCTCAAAAGAACTGATCTAGTGGAAACAAACCACGAATTTTGTAAGATCCGTGGAACGTTACTCTCAACCTATTTGGCAAACATAGAATAAGGAGAAAGCAATTATGATCAATAATGCTCCTTTTGTTGGTCGGCATAATGCTAAAAGGTTGATTAGATCTATTCTTTCATCCTCTTGGGAAACCACGATATTCAATATATTTGGAATGTATGGGTCTGGCAAAACAGCCTTTTCAGAATACATAAAACAACAAATCGAGTCGGGAAATTGGTCGCTAATATCTCAAGATGCTGGAAAGCCGAAGGTCATCTTTATCTCGGGGAAAAGCTTTGGGAAACAAAAGGAAACATTTATCAACTTTCTTTATCAGAATCTTCAATCATATTTGGGATTGACAAACTTTAATGAATTAGGAATGAATGATGTCCCATTATATGCACAATTACGGAGTCAGTTGTTGAAGATTTCACTAAACAAACATCCACTCATAATCATTGTTGATGATTTCGTAAGAATAATGGAGCACATAGAGCAGAGCGAGATTTATAGTCTGAATTCTCTACTCGTTCCCGGAGTACACTACATCTTTATTACGGATCATCGAAACCTAGGGGAAATTGATCCAGCAAAATATTCTGCTTCCCCTTTTTTTCACACAGCAGTTGTGATCCCCTTATTACCCTTATCCCGCCAAGAAGCGAGAGAATTAATTACAAGTATTAATGAGTATGAGGCGACTTTTCTAAGCCAGGAAGTAGGCGGTAAAATACAGGATTATTCATTAGAAGAAGGTGATTTCATTCTAATTCAAAAATTAGCAGGTGGTCACGCAGGATTATTGGTGTCACTGACAAAACTGTTTCATTACGAAAAGTTTGAGAGAGTATTGGATGGAAAGCAAGAGATTCAGACTGATCAAGACAAGAGATTACGGATACTGCTTTATAAGGTACTACAGGATGGTTCAGTTAAGGAGTATCTCTACAACATTGCAAAAACTTTAGACGGGATTACTTTTGATGTGCAGTATTTTTTGTTATCGGTTGCGATTCAAGACCGCAATAAAAAAAAGGGCATTGAAAATGTAAGAGAACTTGGCGCTCATCGTTCCAAATTAGTGGTGATGAATTTGATTAATGAAGACTTGGCCGAGGGTGACTATATTCCAGGAGAACTTATCAGGTTTACGATTCTTCGAAGTATTATTGATAAACCATTCTCTGGATTTGAAGAGGCGTTATTAAAATTACTAAAATTACGCAGTCCTGAATTAGTGTCCTTTGCGATGATTGAAAAAGAACTTGCCCCGCACATGATTGATTTGGACGAAGCCACCAAAAAAAGGCTAATTAACAGCACAATATCAAGACTAAGGAAGAAAATTGCTACAAGTGTAAATCCGAGAGCATTTCATATTGAGAATATACGGGGCGAAGGATTCTGTTTGAAATCACTTGTTACCTTAGAAGCTTTTTTCGAGCAAGGTTCATCCACTTTCAGCTGATTAAAAGTGAACACATGGTAAGGCGGGGATAAAAAATACCTGTTATACAAATTCCCCATAAATTTCATCCTCCAAGGTAATCCCTTTAAAATCTACTTGAGAGAAACCTCAAAACTAATAACAGTCACGCATCCACTTCAAGTATGATATCCACGCCGTCTTAGGTTGGGTGGGCCCTTCGGCAGGGCGCGGACGGGATCACGGTCCGCGTGGGCGTAAGAGAGAAATACACGGAGTGGTCGCTTTGATTCGGGCATAAGTTTCCCACCGAAAATGGTGCAGCAAAATTATACGGCCAGCCCCAATTCCCGTTCCAACTCCTCGAGCGGGATAGTCGCTTTTTCTTTCCCACGCTCATCCAGATATTTCATCAGGGCCTTGTTTTGGCGCGCCAATTCGATCTCGCGGTCGAAATCGTCCATTTCGGCGAGAATAAACTCCTTCCCATCTTCGGCGCGCAGGATCACATTTTGCCTGGCGGCCTGTTTGAGAAGTTCATTGATGCTTTTCGCACGCTTGGGTACGAATACTGTTTTCATAAATCAAACTCCTTGCCATTAATCATCAACCGACTGCCTATCTTATATCCCAATGCTCTGACACTCACAACCCGTTCTGCTTCGTCCACATCATAAAAAATTCGCAAGCTGCCAACTCGTAATTCCCATTCTGCCAGTTCATTCGGGCGCAATTTCTTCCGATTGCGCGTCGCTGAGACAGGCTCATGGAGCAGTTGATTTTTGATGGCCTCGACAATCTGCCCTTGCTCATTCCCGCGGAATGAACGCAATTCGTCACTGGCTCTTGGGGTGAACAGGATCTGAAAAGGCATAAACAGACTTCCTCAAGTATTTTACATCAAAAACCCGGCCACGCGTCTACTTCGTCTTTGGTCAGGCGGGTGTGGTCTCGATACGGCGGTGGTTGAGTAGCGTTTTTTGCTTATCGAAACCCGCCGCCTACTCGACCACCGCAGGTCCCGCCGTAAAAATTCAAACGCCGATAGACGGGATGGTTGTAGAGATGGTCGAGCAGGCGCGCCTGCAGGGCTTCCTTGAGCAGGATGCGCCTGGTCTCGTTGGCCAGCAGAGGGTCTTTGCTTTCCAGAATATGCTGCAAGGTATGAATCAGGGTCGCCATACGGTCCTCCGCAGATTTTCGTAGACGCGTTCCATCTTGGGGACGGCCGCGCCCTCTACCAACCGCCTGAATTCCTCACGGCCCTCGGCAGGGAATTCGTCCAGATTCAGGCGCAGTTCCTCTGCCAGATCGAGTCCGGTGCGACGGACGGCCGTGCCCAGCGGGCGGAGGTAGAGATAATCGAAAAGCGCCTTCGCCACGGACGCTTCCGCGTAGTGTATGCCGAAATATTCCAAAATCGTAAAGCCGTGATAGAGGTCAGCGCGCAGGTTCCGGTACCAGAAAGTTCCGAGGCGGTTCACGATCCGCCGCGTATTCCTGGGCGTGACGGCGGTGAGCGGGTAGGTCACTTCGGTCAGCAGGTTATGGCGCTGCAAAATGAACTCCAGCGAGACATAGGACTGCGGCAGGAGGATGGCGCTCACGGCGGGCGTGAAGGCGGCCTCGGTGTGGTGCAGTTCGTAGAAGCGGCGCGTCATGTAGACGCCCTTCTTGAGCGGCAGGATGTGACCCGCCCTGGCCCAGCGGTGCAGCAGCAGGCGCGCCTGAGCCGGGCTATCCATGCCGGCGGCCTGGCGAAAGCCTTCAATCGTGAAGTAGGGCAGGGGTTCGAAGGGGCTGAGGAGGTCGGTTTTCATATCGGATAATTATCAGATTGTGATAATTATCCGATACAAATTGGTATATGTCAAGAGAAATTTTGCGGCGCGCGACCCCCTCCGCCTTGCGGGCACCTTCGCGAAGCATACCCGAAGGGTACCCCCAAATCCGAAATGGAAAGTTTTGATATCAACCAATTGCCGGGTTTCGGATTTGGGGGAGGCAGGAGGGGGTCAGGATGGCTGCCGTGCCTAGGGCAATGGGATAGTCGCGCGTGAGGCTTGCTTTGTTGATGGAGGACATGACCTGATTTTATGGAAAATAGGGAGGTTGTATAAAGCCAATTATTGAGTTGATAGAATTGGGACGGCAGTTTCCTGCCGTCCCAATTCATTGCCATAATAAGCGATTGATCTACATATAAAAACGATAATAAGGCTCATAAGGATCATTCGGCGCAAGATGTTTGAGAATGCTACTTACCTGGCGCGATGCATGGAGTGTGATCGGTTCACTGCCATCGAATTGGGTATTATTCCAATTCATTTTCGTTAGGGCTAGAATCTCTTGGGCAAGAAATAATGGGGTTTCGGCAGTCTGGTCGCAACGAAATGCCAGAGGGTGTGGAATGTACAATCCCGGATAAGCTGAAAAGAAGTCTACACTTCCTTTTGTATAAAGCACATAAAAATTTCCTCCTATGTCAAAAAAAGTGCCACGGAGAGGCGGATAGCGATTGCCCCGAAATAGCCGCGTATTAGAGCGAGTAATGCTCAGAAAATCGGCTTGTTCGGGGTCAATGGAAAAGTCGCGCAAAGCTCTTTTAAAGCCGCTGATTTCTTCAGAATTGTGAATTGAACTTTTATGGACGACAACCCTTGCCGGAAAATTTTTATGCTCTTGCCAGTAAATCCCCAAGGCCTCTTTTAACAGGTTATAAGAATCATCAAGTGATAAGTGAATCTGCTTATCGTCTTTTGAAATTTGCGCTGAACCACCTCGGAGGATGATACCTTCACCACGCTCATTGAACACTTGCGCAGTACTGGTTAGAAGCCTCGTTTCGTCCAAGTCTTTGTAGAAACTTATACCAATATAGCAGGCTGATAGTTGAGAGGGATCACGCACTAAACGCCAGAGGCTTCCCCCTGCTTTATAGTAGAGAGCAGTATATAAGTTCCAAGCGCGAGTTGCTTCGTCTTGAAGCTGTTTTTTCTCTGCCGATGGACCTTTCCGCTTCAATTGTTTTGTTTCGTCATATGTAGCCGGTCTGATAATCTGTGTCGGTTTTTTTAGACGCATTGCCTGGGCTTTTAGTAAGTCATGGAATATCAGTCTAGATGGGATTGCAAAAATATCTGGTTCATTTTCGCCACCATCAATACCTGTGTCCACTTCGCCTTCATCCTGGTCAAGAAATTCGACTAAAGTAAAAGGAAATGCACATATAAGTACTTCTGCGGTCGTTTTTTGCGCCAAATACTCAAGCTCATTCAAGAATAAAAGAGCGATTTCCTTGAGAACATCATCGGTTTTTGGTTTTTGTCGTAGCTCTTCAAAGTATCTTTTAGAGATGGGTCTTTGAAGTTGGTTAT
>CAZLRI010000085.1:0-8684 GCA_964561745.1 uncultured Pseudobdellovibrionaceae bacterium
GGCCTTCTTGCCAAGATGCGCTTTAGGACAATCTAACTTTGCTCCAGATCCAAATCTGGATTTAATTTCATCAAAGCTTTAATAAATCCTTCTAGTTGCCTGTAAGGTAGATTGAATGCCACATACAGGAAAGCCATGAATTTGACAAAAGATTCAGGATCTAGGATGGCTTAAGCGACACACTAACAGAAAAAAAATCTTTATATATAACCTTTACTAAAATATAGGAATACGTGATTTTTGGTGTAAGATTTACTTAGTTTTGGGTAGTTTAAAAAAGTGAAAGTATTTAAGCTTTATTATTGTAAATTGTTTTTAGGTAAAATTTATGGCAAAAAAGCGTCTGTTAGGGCTTCATTTATTATTTAGTTTATTGGCAGGAATAGCTACCGGTGGTTGCGAACAAATTACACCACAAGAAGTAGCTCAAGAACTTAATAGAAGAGCTCCTACAGTTCAAGAGGCTCAAAATAGGTCAGAATCAACCAATACTCCTGTTTCACCAAGTATTACACCTACTCTTATTTTGCCAACTGCTATACCCACTGCTAGTCAAACAGCTACACTAACTTTAATTCCTTCAGCAACTCCTACACCTACTTTAACTAATACAGCAACTCCTACACCAATCAATCCAGAAATACTTCTTAGTGAACTAGGTTATTCAAGAATTGGGGATTTTAATGAAGACGGAAAAGTTAATACAGAAGACCCTGTATATTTTATGAGAAATTTAGGGTGGGACCCTGTTTTAGGTGAAAGAACTACTCGTGAATTTCGTGATAATGGTGATTCTTTGAGTTTGAATGCATATCCGATTACTTATGGTGGAGGAACTATTTGGCTTGTTGATTTAGGTGATTGTTTATATATGCCAGCAATAGGAGGAGCTCCTCCCACAGAAACTCCAATTCCAACTCCTGTTCCACCCACTGCTACACCTAGACCGACAGATATTCCACCAACACCTATACCTCGTTGTGATTGTAATCCTGATAATATTGTTATTTTTTATACTGGTGATTTGGATGCTTCTGAGACTAGATGGATAGAACGCCTTCGTCAAGCTTCTAGTGATATTGGTATAAATGTATATGTTATAGACCATCCTGATAAAGTTGGCTCATTGCCAATTGAAGGAGTTACAGATGTAGTATTTCTTGGTCATGATACTACTTTAAGGAAATATGATTTAGGCAGATTTTCAGGATAAAGGTCAAGATTAACATATATGGGTACATGTCATGCAGTAACATTTGGAAATCCAGCTGGATCTACAGGTGTTATGTACGCAACTGGCGATAATCTAGGAGCAGGTGGAAGTTTAATAACTTATTTATCAGGATTAATGAAAGGTACTGAATCATCAGACTTAAATGGGGATGGTTTAATAAATGCTTCAGAACTATTAGATTCTTATAGAAAATTAAGTTCAATAGATTCAGATGGAACAGAAACTACTATTGGAGCTGCAGATAATCCATCATACATTGGCCCAGACATTTGTTTACTGTGTGCTCATTAAATGAAGTTAGATTAAAATGGCAATTTCAAATATAAATGTAATCTTTTTGTCAATTTTATATAGCCATAAATTTTATCTATAGATAAAGTTAATTTGATACTATGAAAAAATGGATATTTTTATTATTTTTGGGTTTATGTATATTTGGTGTTTGGTTTCTTTTTATTAAAAAAGAGAAAGGAGGAGACTTAGTCATAGAATACAATATGGATAATTGTATAGCCAATTCTAATCCCGAATCAAAATATATGTTATGTTGTGAAAAAGATAAAAACCTTGACAACTGTATGGACAAAGATATTTCTGATGGGGATATTATCTCATTAAGTGTGAATATAACTGATGATTATGAAAAGAATATGATAGAATATCCTGTTGAATGCTATTACACTAACATAGAACCTGATAAAGAATTTTCAGGCAAAAAAATCATGATAGATGGCGAAGATTTCTATGCAAGTTGTGAAAATCCATACAAATTCTTTAATAATAGTAGGCAATTATATACTTTATTTATGGGAAAAGCAGGGAAAGGTTCATTTTTATTCAGGATATTATTGGCACCAGAAGGAGTAAATGAAGATAATTTAGTTGAAAATATTGGGTCTTGCATTGAGATATTTTTTATAGAAAGGTGATATGATTGATAATGAAAAAATTCAATGTTTTTCTAATTATCTTAGTGTTATCATCAATTTTTTTAAGTAAGCCTGTTTTTTCTGCAATCAATTGTTGTGGTATGTACAAGTGTTGCTATCCTGAGGGTTGTGAATGTTGCGGAAACTGCCCTTGTGGATCTGGGTAT
Source organism: uncultured Pseudobdellovibrionaceae bacterium (assembly GCA_964561745.1). GTDB lineage: Bacteria > UBA10199 > UBA10199 > 2-02-FULL-44-16 > DYJF01 > CAZLRI01. The sequence goes on from CAZLRI010000085.1 coordinate 2,331, forward strand.
AAATGTGAAAGTTGTGAATGTATTTTAATTACAGGTGGAGGAGATGGTGACGAAGGTGAAAGCTCTTGCACAACAGATCCTTACTGCTCTATCACTATATCAAAAACCCAATTTTCCATCGGTGAACAAATAGATTTTTATGCAACAATAAATTCACCATGTGAGACAATAAAAACTGTACAAGATTATGGATTTCAAAACAGCAAACCATCATCTTGCAATATTAATGAAAAATTATGCTATAGTTATTATTCAGATTTAGGCACCGTATCTAAAATATCAGACACATGCAGTGGGTGTAGTTGTGATCAATGCACCTTGAATCTAAGATTTACTGCAAGCACTTCAGGAAATGGAGAATTAAAAGTGTTTGTTATGAATGATGACGGTTCTGGAAGCTTCGCTAAATCCATATCAGTAGTTGCAACTACCACAACTACATCAACCACAACTACAACTAGTACAACCACAACCACTACTCTCCCAACATGCCAAAATTATTGTGATTCAAGAGAACCATATAAATATAATTATTACATTTGCAGCAACACAGGTCCTAATAATAATGCATTTGGGTGTGGAGGAACAACTTGTTATTATAATATAGACACGTATGATGCGGATCTTACTTCTGATTGCAGTGCTACTGATTATTGTAGATGTTATATGAGGGTTACTTGTACTAACTGTGCGAGTAGATGTACTTCAAGTGGATGTGCTGCAGCAACCACAACAACAACCAGCACAACCACAACTATTTTGGTTTGTACCGGAACTAACAGATGTGGAACATCTGAGGGGGACACCCTGAGTGGGAATCAATGCAAATGTGATGCGAGTGATCCAGACGGGCTTGGTTACACAACACAGGGAATATGCATAGATTATGAGGGCTGTTCCAATAAACAATGCAACTCTTCGCAATACGCCGATTATTGCCTAAAAAACAATCCTGACTGTAATAAGGATGGCTGTAACTGTAATTCAGCAGATGATAGATGCCTTTCAAGTGGAAAATGCTGTGAATGCCCTAGCGGAAACTCTTGCGATATTAATGGGAATTGTATCCCATCTTCAACTCCAGGAACAAAATACGATCCAAATTGTGGGGAATATGTTTTTGAGTATAGAGTTTCTGGAACAGGTGATTCCTCTGCATGCCCAGATGACAATAGATACACATACAACTGCAAAAATTATGGAGCTGATTGGGCATGCTCTGGAGGAAAATGCTATAAACCAGATTGCACTGAAAAATCAGAAACTTATGCAGGCATTATTGGTGATAACAACCCTTGGCACAATGAATATAGCCTGAAAGATGCTGATGACAGCAGTATATCTTTGCACACATCAACAGCATGCTGTGCAATTAATGAATGTGTATGGAACAGCATTTGTTATGCTTCAACCGGATTGACTGTATCAACAGACTATGTGAACAACAAAAAAATAATGTGTTTCTCCCCTTCAGCTGATGTTGGAGCATGGCTTGACTGCGATGGAGATACTGCGTATCACTGTGGCAGGGTATTGAACACTTGCGGTTATGGGATGAATGCCGACCTTGCATCAGGAGAAACAACAACTCATGGGGGATACTTGAACGGAGTGTCAGATGGAATAGAATGTTGCGGTGATGATTCAAATGAATACTACCGTGTTGAGGAGAATTATTCATACCCAATTGCATTTGATGATGATCAAGAAGCCTGCTGTAATTTGGCATGCGACTGTGCTGGTGGGACAACATGTTACTCAAACAAGGCTGCTGGAAATACTGACTCAAACCTTAATCTATTAAAAAATGACACATATGCACACTGCTACTGTGGATCAGACTCTGGGAATGTAGGGAGATGGTTGGATTGTGATCAATCAGATTACATGGATTACTGGTGCGGAAATGTATGCGGCCCAAAGAACGGGACAAAAATCCCAAGGTCTCCAACCTTTTCACCCGACCCGAATTGGAACGCTGTTTATGCTGGTGAATTGAATGTGGGAGAATACCCTGATAAAACAACATTTGGATGCTGCGGGGATGATTACGGGGAAAAGTATGTCAGCCAATTCTGCACAGGATATTCTGGCCCTGCCAAATGCTGCAAGTCAGACAAAAACTACATAGGCATAGATGGGAATTGTGTTGTGAGTTGCCTAACTACAACCACTACAACATCTATAACTACGACTACTACACTCCTATCCTGTGACCTAACATCTGCTTCTGTTACTCCTTCATGTGCTGGCGGTGTTTCAGTTGACTGTGAACAGGGAGAAACAATTGCTATGTCTGGCAGTTATACTGGAGACTGTTCAGCTGCTGACTTCTTCCAGATAGATGCAATTTCTGGGGATGGTGTATGTGATATCCAATATTCAGGAGGGGATATGAGCGGAGTATCTGATTCAACAATAACATTAATAGGCGGTGTAGTTAGTGGAAGTTGGGCTATACCATCCATATCATCAGGCTGCCTTGGAAAGACTGTATCTGCTTCAGCATCTGCTTTGTGGGATGGGTTGCCTGGCTCAGGTGTTAGGATAGATGGAGCTGAGTCTGCTTCAGGCTCATTCAAGCTTGTAGGCATTATCTCTTGCCCTGAAGGTGAATTCTTTTACAAGAGGATATGCAAGAGTTATACATACGCAGAATGGCATTCAATGACCGGGTCATATGATATCGGGAATAGATGCTGCAAAATAAGCAATACATACTATTCATGCCAACCTGATAATGCTGATACAGCATGCTGCCCTGATAAGAATTGTGTTTATAATGGAAATTGCTATTCAGACGGCTCAATGGAAGATGTTGATGATGATGGGTTCAAAGAAAAATGTGTAGGGGGAAGCAATGGCGAATGGGAAGAATTTACATGCATTACCTCTGATGACTGCGTTTGCTATAAAAAGTGTGAAGATGGTGTTTGTGTTGACATCAGGCCAGGGGCAGGCGGGTGTGATTATTATGACGGCTGTGACAGCAACTCGTGCGATGATCCTACCCTATGCTATCCAAACACAGACCCATTAATACTGGAACTGTGTGAAGAAGGCTCTTTTAGCTTGTGCCATTACCTCTATGATTGCCCATTGTACAGTTGATGAAAATGAAAAAAATAATATTGACAATATTTGTCTTGATGACAAGCGTATATGCACAAGAAGCTGGCATATTGCTGCAGCATTATGGGTTTGGGGAAACACAAAATGAAGCTAAATTCACAATCCATTGCTCAGGCGATGTTCCGATTGCAAAAATTTTTGTTTATGTTGACGGGGAAGAAATCAAAACCATGTCTGGGGCAAATGGCGGGTATATTATCGGACCGAAAATGGGAGTTTCATTTGCTCTGACCCTTGAGCCAGGCAATCATTTAATAGAAGCCAATTCCTCAGAAGGGGCATATGATTCCTTAGAGTTGACAATATCTGACTACCTGCAAGAAAATAACCATACGCCGAAAGAGGAGCAGGAATTGCCATTCCCAAAAACAATTCCTTTAAAAGTAGTTGTAGTATTTTTAGCTATATCAGTAATTGCCTTCTTTTTATTGGCTAAGAGACCAAAATTGAATTCGTAGTGATAATACTTACCTTAAATTTTCTTAAATCCTAAAATATTCTCATGCAACAATTTCAGCAGCAATTAGAAGAAATCATCAATAAAATAAATTTCATTGAATCAAAAAGAATCAAGTTTGGTAAATTTATAAGAAAAATAAATAATGAGTTTAAAATAGGGCCAAATGAAGAAATATCAGATGTAAAAATAATCAATAAAATAGATGAAAAATTTCCGAAAAAACTTAGTGTTCTTGGAGTGGACGGGGGTATAGTAAAGCACAGTTATCATGGTTTAGATTTAATTCTTATGCGTGCCACAGGAGTTAATTTTATTTACAACCAAGGCAAACTAGATGGAGTCAATTATTACCCTTCATCCAATCCTTTACCTATACCAAAGATATTGACAGAACCCTTCTCAAACAATGAATTGAATTTATGTTATAACTTTGAAAGGCAAATCATGGAAATAGAAACAACTATAAAATCAATCAAAAAACTTAACCCAGATGTTATATTCTTGGATGGATCAGTCATACCCCATTATGTTAACAAACCAGACAACAATAAGTTAAAAGATTATTATGATCAAATGATTGAAAAATATGAAGAATTATTTGAACTTGCTAAAGAACAAAAAGTAACATTATCAGGAGTGATTGAAGACAGCCGTGGCGTAAAGTTTTGCGACATCTTAAACAGAAGAGTTATGTCAAAAATGGGTTCAGAATTATCAGCAGAAATTCAAGAGATTTTAGAAAAAATAAAAGATAGTAATTTATTATTTTATATTCTATATCCGGATAATTATCCTCAAAGAGTTTCTTTTTCAAAGCCCATATTGCTGTTTTGGTAGCATTACTTTTGACCTCGTGTACCTCTTTTTTACCTTCTTTATTAATAATCTCAAAATCAACTCTCATATAACATACTTTTGCGCCATTTTTTGCATATAAATCATATCTTACCTGCGGTTTCCAATTCTTGATTTTTTTGACTCGCTTCAATAATTCTAAGTCTCGTGAATATCGGTATTCTTTCTTGCTGTCAAATCCCCGTGTTTTAATATTGTGATATTTATTCATATTGTGAATTTAGGGGCGGAAGAATTAACAACCGCCCCCATTAAGTTAGAGAAAAGATACGAGCAATTTCAATATCCATTTGCGCAACCGCGTGTTTCATTCTAGTAGCGTGAAGTTTAATGGTATCTTCATAACGCCAACAAACTAATCTACCGCCTAAATTGGTGAAATAAGTTAGCCAATACGAATTGTTTTGGTTGTGTAAAAAGAATTTCTTGCCTTTTCTTTCTATGGTTATGAGAGCGATGTCGTTGATTTGCATTTTTCTTTCTCCTTTGCCAAAGAAACATTTTCTTTTTACGCCAATTCATTGCGCGCCTTCAAATCAACAATAATTAAATGTTTGGCTTCTGATTTAGCTTCCTCTAAACTTCCCCAAACGCGATGAGCTTCAATAAACGAATAATGATTACTTGTCCGTTGATAGATACTAAACCAATAAGTCCCATTAACCGCTTCTACCATTTCATATTTGCGAGCATTAAAGGTATATGTCATAAGAATAATGGGCGAAGCTGATCTGTCTGCCATTATCTTTTCTCCTTGTCAAAGTGGTGGAGGAACTGAGACTTGAACTCAGACTGCCATCGGAGGTATGAGCCTGCTTGATGACTAGGATAGTATCTGCTTGCTCGTCCGATTGCCTCTACCTTGTTGGGCTATCCCTCCATAAAATCTTGCTATATTCTCTAATATCGTCCGCGGTTAGTTTCAAAATTTCCTGCATTTCTTTATGTGTTTTCCCCGATGTTTTAACTGTCCAATCATCAGGCAATAAAAAATAGTTATCTGCAAACTGATTTATAAACTCCGCTATCTTCATTAACTCATCATAAGCGAATTGTTTATCTTTGGTCATATCAATTTTTCCCATTTTGTCCGCGAGAAATTCCACGGACTTAAATTTCCTTTAATTATCTGCTTTATCGCCCCAGCACAATTATCAAAAGGGTCAAAAACATCCACAACACCCAAGCATCAGCAGTGCTATCAAGCAACTGATACACGCCAGACGCACTGGAATTTGGATTTTTCGCATTCGCGCGATACCCCGATTCAACTTCTGCAATCGCGAGCGCAATTCCAACATCTGCCATACTTCCACCTTGCCTCGCAACTTCTTGTCTAATGATCGTTTTAACCTCTTCCTGAGTGTAGCGATTAGGGTCCTGTTTCGGAATGGGTTGTCGAAGTTTTTTTTCATATTCACTTTCATTTAAAATTATTTCCTTTTTTTGTATTTCTGTCAAAGGATATTGATTAAATTTAACTGCTTCTTGTTGTGGCGGAATAGCAATAATAGTTGCAAAACAAGCAATAAACCAAATAATAATTTTCATATTGCGGGGTCAACCGTGTCAAGAAACCCCTATTTTTTATATTTCTTTATTTTATAATTTATCCGCGTATTTTTTAAATTCATCTAATGTCATTGAATTATCTTGAAACTCCACATAAATACCAGCACACTTTTGTAGTGTTTTTGCTAAACTCTTTTTCAACTTTTTACTGCAACCCTGTAAATCAGCATATCCATCAATACTTTTAAGAGAGGATAAATCAGCAGAATAACCCTGTAAATATACATAACCACCAATACTAACAAGCGAAGAAAAATTAGAGGAACAACCCTGTAAATCAGCAGAACCGCCAATACTAACAAGAGAAGATAAATCAGCGGAACAACCTTGTAAAT
>CAZLRI010000086.1:0-1973 GCA_964561745.1 uncultured Pseudobdellovibrionaceae bacterium
CTTTCAGCCAGAGGCTGATCCGCCTTTGGCGGAGTGGGGAGGGCTAGGGAGGGGGAACAACATTTTTTATCACTTTCTACACAATGAGCCTTTCTCAATCACAAGGTTTTTTTGGTGTTGATGTATTTATTTCCAAAAAAGTTTTTGAGCGTTTAACTTTAAAATATTTTCTATCTTTGAATTATCCAATCCTTTTGCAAGTTTTAGAAAAGCCTTTTTTGAAGTAGAGATGCTATATTCTGGAAAATCAGATCCAAAAAGAACTTTCTGGTCACATTGATCTATTAGATATCTATAATCATTATAACAGGAAAGATTTTCTATTAAATTAATAGAGTAAGATATGTCACAATAAAAATTAGGGAAATTGGCACATAAAAATAACGCATCCATTACTTTATGAAAACCAGCATGAGCTAAAATAAAAGTTACATTTTTATGTTTAAGCAAGTTTCTTTCATAGGCCAAAGGGAAGAGATGTTGAATTGGCATGTATGAGTTGTTAAGTTGGTAATAGCCATCAACAAGTAAGATTGTTTTTTTGCTGTCAAGATGGACCCATAAATGATCAAAGTGTGGGTGGTTGAGGTTTATTCCCTGAAATCTGGGATGGACTTTGATGCCGCTGAAGCCCATTGATATTAATTCATCTACTTGTTTTGTTAAATCCTCTCTTGAAAAATCAAGATGACCTACTCCTTGAAACTTATCAGGATGTTTTTTAATAACAGATGCTATATATTTATTTGTTGTTGCGCCTGGAAGCGAGATTAACAAAGCTTTATCTGCTGACGCCTTTTCCATCTCAGATATCAACTGAGTAAGCGAAGCATTTTTCCCTGCATTACCCCAAGTTCCATCATGTGTTATATTTACATGAGCATCTATTATATTCATGCTTTCTCCTTTTTTAATTTTTACAACCTAGTGCTTCGACTCACAAATTTTAACAGGTTGTCTTTGTTTACTCAGCACTAGTAGTTCATGATATATGAAATTGCGGGTTCAAGAATAGGGTGTCATTCCAGACTTGATCTGGAATCTAGTGCTTTTTCAATGCAAGATTGTTTAGTTTTTTGAACAAGCTTGCATTGATTACAAGCACTTGTGCACATCAATAAAATATTATGCTTGCCTATTTTTTCTGGATTCCGCATCTCCACCTAAGGACGGATCAGCCTCTGGCCGAAAGTGCGGGATGACAACCCGCAACTTTGAGTATCTTGAACTACTAGCATTTTTTCAACTTCTGTGCTTGTATCAATTTCGAGTGTCTTTTCCCACATAAGTTTATCTTCCATGCAGAGATACAGAGGCGTGTTTGTGTCAAGTTGCTTTATCCATGAGATGATCTTTGTGTAAATCTCGGCACGTAAGAATTCAGGGTAACGAATCTTTTTGTCTTTGCCAATAAATAGTTCACCATAAAATATGGAGCTTTCTGGAAAACGCTGTTCAGCAATTGTTTTTAACTCACGGTTTGATCTTAAAGTTCCGATGCTGATCCATGCAAATGGTGTTTTTAAGGAGCCATAAATTTTGTCTATCAGCTCTTTATAAGATATCTCCCAGTTGTTGAAATGTATTATTGGATCAAAATGAAATGCAATTTTATATCCAAGTTTTTGTAAGCTCTGCGCTGCAAGAAGCCGTTCATTCAAGCTTGCAGTGCCGGGCTCCTCGGTTTTTATAATTTCATACGGGTTGAGTGACCATGAAATTACGATATTATCAGAAGGGGGAATCTCCAAAAGATTTTTGATGTTGTTGCTTTTGGTTTTGAGTTCAAGTAATACGTTTTTATCTCTAAAATAATCTATGAGAGATTTTGAGTAATCGGTGATATGGTCCAAAGCCAAAGAATCGCAAAACTCTCCTGTGCCGATGCGTATCGGCCTTTTTAATTTTTTATAAAATCCGTCAAATTTTTCAAAAAAATCTTCAATATTAGATGGAAGGATTATGCCTGGAAA
>CAZLRI010000086.1:1983-8640 GCA_964561745.1 uncultured Pseudobdellovibrionaceae bacterium
AAAATTCGAGTATTGCTGTAGATAACAGTAGGTGCAGTCAAAAGGGCAGCCAAATCCAAGATTAAATATCCAGTATCCGCATCGAACATGCCCTTTGGTGCATGGGCATGGCTTTACAAAATCCCATTTTTCATTGGCAATAAAAAGGACAGGATTCTTTAACTGCTCAATTGAAAATGGATTTTTTTTCTTCCATTGTTTGCATGACTCTATTTCCTCTGTGTGTACATCTGGAAACATTGATCTGATTTTCTTTGCAAAAGAAGAGTTGATAGCTGGTTTTTCAATATATATAACAGATGGCATAAATTCACCGCCCGTTTGTTTTTGCTTATCAATTGGTTTGTGGATTTTGCCAAGAAACACATCTTTTAAGGATATATCCTGTTTTTCAGATGTTAAAGGGAAACGCTTTTTTATAAGAGCATTTTTAATGCCGATAAATTTATCTCCTCCTGAATATTTGTCTGCTTCTGATACTGAATGTAAATACGAAAAGATATTGTCTATATTTGTGTTATCACGTTTGATTATTTCATAGATAAGACGTTCAATCTCTCTTAGCTGATTCACGTTTATCTTAAATGAAAATTCATTTTCTATTCTTGTTTTAAGGTTGTCTTGCATGGCTTAATTTCTATATTTCCCCAGCATTTGTTTGTATTCTTCAATTTCATCCAAGTTGCCGCGTTTAACAGCTCCTTTTGAAACAATATTGCATCTGTGTTCAAGTTCTTGATATGCCAAATTGTATTGGCTTTTGTCTAGTTTCCCTGAACTAAGCAGCTTGTCTAATGAGTAAATCCTGAACCGATCCATAGCCGGATATGTTCTTGATAGCTGGTCTTTGTGCCCGCCCTGTTTTATTGTTAAAGCTTCTTTTATAAGAAAAACTGGCATGGTCAAAGTCATCCTGAGCCACAGGTCGTAATCTTCACATGCCTGCATGCTTTCATCAAACAATCCTGCTTCATCAAAAGCTGATCTGTGAATAGTGGAGGTGGACATGCCTATGCAGCATATTTTTAGGGCATTTGGAAATACATGACCTGATGGTTTTTTATGAATTTTTTTTTGGTCAAGCAGCTTTCCATTCATATACCAGATCTCTTCTGTGTGAAAAATTTTATAATCCGGATTGTTTTGGATAGCATCATAAGTTATCGCAAGCTTGTCTTTTCTGAATTTGTCGTCTGAATCCAGAAAACAAAGCCAGTCAGATTTAGCGTTTTTAATGCCAGTGTTTCTTGCTGATGAAACTCCTTTATGTTCTGTGATAATATAATTGAGTCTGGTGTCGTGGCAGGATTCCACAAGAGATCTTGTGTTATCTAAAGACCCATCATCTATAATGATCAGCTCAAAATCAGTATGCGTTTGGTTTAATACAGAGTCTATGGCTGTGTTTAAAAATAGAGCCCGGTTAAATGTGGGAATTATTATGCTGAAATCAGGGACTTTCATTACTTAAAAATCTTGTCCATATCTATGTTTACTTTGACAAGATCTCCTATCATCTGCGCTTTTGATGTGTCATCAGATGTTATTAGAGATTCCATTTTATCTATCTGCTTTGCAATTTCATAGGTGTCTTGTGGAACAAGCAACAAAGGTACTTTCATTTCAGTTGCTTTGGCTATTATATTGTTAGGAGGAATTACATTATTTGTAAGAAGAATAGCTGAGCTGCTGGTTTGGAATGCTGCTAAAATCATATCGCTTCTGTCACCGCTGGTTATTACCAGTTTTGATTCAGATTTAAAGGCTGGAAGATTCAATACTGCGTTGGCTGACATTGATCCAACCACGACTTTTTTAATTACATTATTTAACCCTTCTTCACCTGCAATGATTTTTGCAAAAAGCTTGTCTGTAATAAATTTTACCGTAGAATATGTTAACTCTGGCACAAATGGAAGAATGCCAAGGATGTTAATGCCGGTTTCCTTAAGATAGCCGAAATTCATGTTTTCAAATTCGCTTTTATCATGGACTTTATTTATAACAATTCCGCCAAACTCAATGCCCTTGAACTCGGATAGATGTTTTAGATATGTGATATTATCAAGTATTGCATCATCATTTCCACTTGTGACCACAATTAGGGTGCCTTCAATATATTTTGCTATTGATATGGGGTCCAGTGAAATAGAGTTTCCAAAAGAGAAGTTTTTTCCGCATTCTAAAAATACAATATCCCTGTCTTTTATACTATTTAACATGTCATTAAGTTTTGTTTTTATGGCGCTGTTGTCATACATGTATCTGAGCTTTAAGTGTTCAAATCCTATTGTTATGTCTTCGGGTGTTTCCTGAATCCCGATTAAATTAGTCATTATTGCCGAGTCGTAATCCCACTGTCTTTTCTTTTGATAAAGCAATCTGTCTCCCAGAGGTTTTAAATAAGCGATTTTATTGCCAGATGCTTTTGCAAGACCTATTATCAGGCTTGTCTTGCCGGCGTTTTTATTTGTGGATGCGACAACTATTTTTTTCATAACATCTCCTGTTTTCCCCCTTCCCCAGCCCTCTCCCCACAAGGGGGCGGGAAACAATAGAAGGGAATTTTTTCAAAAACTTTTATGTCTCTGAAGCCAATATAATCCTTATATCAACTGCTTTAACACCTTTGCCTTGATCATAAACTATTAATGGATTCACTTCTATGTCTGATATGTCAGGACATGAATATAAAATTGAACCTATTTTTAGTATTGTATTTGCAACTTCTTCAATATCCTTTTTTTCATCACCTCTAACGCCAAGAAGCAAAGGATAAGATTTTATTTCACTAATCATTCCACTAATAGCATCTTTGTTTAACGGGAAAGCTCGGAAAGATACGTCTTTCATCACTTCAACATAAACTCCGCCAAGCCCAAACATTACAGTTGGCCCAAACGAAGGATCCACTCTTGCTCCAACAATGGTTTCAATTCCACTGTGGACCATTTCTGCAATCTCTATTCCTTCAATATGTGCATCTGGTTTGTAATTTTTACAGTTATTGATTATTGATTCAAATGCTTCGATAACTTCAGTTTTATTCTCCAGATTAAGGGCTATTCCACCGCTGTCGCTTTTGTGAATTATATCTTTTGAAACAACTTTCATTACTAATGGGTATCCTATTAATTCAGCAAATTTTATGGCTTCATCAATATTTTTCGCAACATAACTTTTTGGGATTTTAATATCTACTATGTTCATTATTGCCTGCGCTTCTTTAGCTAGAAGAAAGTGCCGATTGTCTGATTTTACGTTGTTAATAATTTCTTGAATCGCTTGTGTATTGATCTCAGGTATTGCTTCTTCTTTTTTAGTTTTTTTAATGTTGCAGCTATATTGGCTAAGTGCTCCAAGGCACGCAACTGCATCGTAGACATCTGAGAAAATAGGTGTGGAACCTTTTCTCAATTTTGAAATGCTATTTTCTATTGCTTCGCCTCCAAATATGGAGAAAACAACTGGTTTGCTATTTTTGTAAGCTTCGAACTGTTTTTCAACAGTTGAAGTAAACTCATCTGCGTCAAAAACAGCGGTTTCGCAACCAAGGCAGATTACTGAATCAATATTGTTGTTTTTCAGGGCGGTTGACAGGGCTTTGTCATAATCGTTTGCAGTAGCAGCGCCGGTTAAATCAATAGGGTTTTTGGTAGAACCAAAATTAGGTACAACACCTGAAAAGTTTTTTTCCAAGAGCTTTGTGTCATCGTACAATGTAATGCCGTATTTTTCACATGCGTCAGCAGCTAGAACACCTATTCCACCGCCGTTTGTTATGATAACAGTATTTTCACCTTTTGGAAGCGGTGCATTTGACAAAAATTTGCACCAGTCAAGTGCTTCCTCTATTGTCTCAGCTCTTATAATTCCACATTGTTTTATGATATCATTAAAAACTTCGTCAGCACCTGCCAAAGAACCGGTATGTGATGCTGCTGCCATCGCGCCTCTGGCTGACCGCCCGGATTTGATTACAACAATTGGTTTTTTTCTGGCAGCGCGTTCAAATGTGTTTACCAGTTTGCTTCCGCCCTTGATTCCTTCGATATACATCAAAATTGTTTGCGTTTCATCATCATCTATCAGGTATTCAAGCAGATCAATTTCATCAATGTCAGATTTGTTGCCTACAGATATTATGCTGGACAATCCGATGTTTTCTGTTTTTGTTTTTCCGGTCATTGCAATTCCGATGGCGCCGCTTTGTGTTATTATCGAGACATTGCCTAGTTTAATATCTTTTGGACCGAATGTTGCATTTAATTTTACTTTAGATGAATAGATTCCAAAGACGTTTGGACCAAGTACGCGCATATTGTTTTCGCGTGCTAAATTGACAATTCTTTTCTCTTCGGAATTGTTGCCTATCTCTGAGAAACCAGAAGTTATGATGATAGTATTTTTAACATGTTTCATTGTGCAACTTTTTACAGCATCAAAGACATGCACAGCAGGGATTGTAATTATAGCGATGTCTATTTCGTCCAGCACTTCATGTATGGATGAAAAAGCACTAACTCCAGCAACCTTTCCGCCTTTTGGATTGATTGGATAGATGTTTCCTTGAAATTCACCCTTTACGATATTCTCAACTATTTGATAGCCGATCTTATCAGGATTATGGGAAGCCCCGATAATTGCTATGTTTTGAGGTTCAAATAAAGACTTGAGATTGCAGTTACTCATTCTACAGGACTCCTAAAAGCCAATTTTAGTTCGCACACACCTTCAATAGTTCGTTTTTGCGTATCAAAACTCATTTTTTCGAAAAGATGAAGCATCGGTGTGTTATCAACGAGAACTTCAGCTGTAAAGCCTAAAAGACCTTCTTTTTTTGCCAAAAGGATTAAGTATGAAAGAAGCTCGGTTCCTACTCCTTTGCTCTGAAAATCATCCCTTACTGCAAATGCAATATTGCCTGTACGGGATGATTCTTCAATATTGTATTCGCCAATGCCGATGACAATTTCTTTTTCAGAATCTTTTTTAACAGCCAGTATTGTGGTATGTTTTGTATAATCAACAATCACAAAATTCTGGAGTCTTTCATGTGGCATGTCTTTGCGTACTGAAAGAAAACGTCTGTACATGCTCTGGTCTGACAAAGAATAAAAAGATCTTTAAGAAGAGGCTCATCATTAATCTTTACCGGACGAAGAAAGATTGTCATGCCTTCTTTGGTTGTTCTGTATGTTTCAAGATGCACCGGATATTCACCTTTTTTGCCCGGGATAAATGCCTGATCTTTATAAATTAAATTATTTTTCTTTGCTTCCTGAATGAGCTGAGGTTGAAACTTTGGATGTGCAATAGCTATCAAAGACATTGCCCTTTCTCGGATATTTTTCCCATGAAGGTATGCAATTCCAAATTCAGTTACAACATAGTGTATATCGCCTCTGATTAATGTTGTTCCTGCACCTTCATTAAGAAACGGTACAATTCTTGATATCTCTCCATTGTTTGCAGTTGATTGAATTGCCAGAATTGTTTTTCCCTGTTGAGATAGCACCGCTCCTCTCATAAAATCTGCTTGCCCTCCGATTCCACTGTAAAATGTTTTTCCCAATGACTCTGCAGTTGCTTGCCCTGTGATGTCTATTTCAAGAGCGCTGTTGATAGCTGCCATTTTGTTGTGTTTGGCAATAACCAAAGGGCTGTTCGTGTACTTTATTGATTTGAATTCAATGGTGGGATTGTCGTGTATAAATTTATATGTTTCAGATGATCCCATGCAGAATGTGGCAACAGTCTTTCCTTTATCAATGTTTTTTTGAGAATTATTAATAACCCCCTTTTTTATAAGATCAACAATGCCGTCGCTTAATAACTCTGTGTGGACGCCCAGATTTTTTTGTGATGTAGCTGAGAAATTACAGCATTTGGAATGCTGCCGTATCCAACTTGTATTGTGTCTCCATCTTCAATTATCTGGGAAACATAATTTCCGATTCGTGTAACAATCTCATCTGGTATAACAGATTTATATTCTAGTATTGGTTCGTCATGATGGATGGCAAAATCAATATCTTCGATGTTTACAAAACCATCTCCATGAACTCTCGGCATGTTTGTGTTAATTTGCGCTATTACGATTTTTGAATTTTCAACAGCAGATTTTACTATATCAACGCTAACTCCTAGGCTCATATATCCATGTTCATCAGGTAGGCTTGTTTGCACCAGTGCTATGTCAACTGGCAAATATCCTCTTTCAAAAAGGCTTGGAACCTCGGAAAGAAATATTGGAGTATAATCAGCCAGACCGGAATTTACTGCATTTCTGCTATTACTTCCAATAAAAAAGGAATTATGCCTAAAGTTTGATTTGAATTTTTCTTCGGTATATGGAGCAACTCCAAGCGTCCAGACCTGTATTACTTCAGCGTCGAAAAAGGCTTTTGGATGGGAATCCACATAGTTAGTGAGAGCTGAGACCAAATATTGCGGTTCTCCACATCCGCTCCCTATGAATATACGATCACCCGGATGAATGCTGTCAAATATCTTTTTTTCAGAAGCGAACTTGTCTGGAAAATTTTCCATTAAATCTTTTAAATTTTTATTTATGTTATTCATAAGTTTGTATAGAAAAATTGTAACTTCTCAATAAGTTGAGGTAAACTATTAATTTCCTCCCCCTTTCAGCCA
>CAZLRI010000087.1:0-8633 GCA_964561745.1 uncultured Pseudobdellovibrionaceae bacterium
CGTTTAGAAAAGAGAGAAGATTCGAGACAACAGAATCCTAGCCTTGTACGATTGGCAAGTGAGCGACCTGAAGAATTTGAGCAACTAATTCGATTCCAGAGGGATATTCTTGCGCTCACTCAGGATAGTTGGGTAATTCCACGTGTTAGTGAAATATGGAAGATTATGGATGCCATGCCTCAGGTATTTGGTTTTGGATGCAAAGATAGGTTGGTGCCTATTCAATCAAATGATGGTTCTATTCAATATCAGATGCGTATTACACCTGAAGGGGTTTCACATATTTTGTTACGTCATCCAGAAATGACTAATAGAACAACTTTTGTACAAGCTTTTTTAGATGCAATGCAGGGTTATGTGCATGGACGAATGTTGGAGAGTAGGTTTTGGCAGCAGAGAATGTCTATTGAGGAGTATTGGGAGCATTGTCAGGCAGGGAGATGTGAGGGGAGTATTTCCTTTCGTAGGCTTCTTAATCTGGAAAATAGAGGAGGAGAGCCAAGTGTTTTAACTCTAGTTGCTCGTTTTGAAGCCAATGGGAATGGACAACCAACAAGAGATTCGCAAGGGCGTCTTATTGTACCTGTTTATTTAGCTACCTTGTTTTGTCGCAAAGGAGGTTATGATACAGAGTTAGAGAGCAACAGAGTACAGCTTATACCATAATTTATTAAGAGCAGCAGCAACATTTTGCTTCCGGATCTTTCTTAAAACCGCTAAGTAAACCTGTTATTGCACCTGCTATTAAGAGCCATATTAATCCGCTGATTGCCCAGTAAATCACTACTGTAGAGTTAACTGTCATAAACATGTGTGTAGCAAACATGCCGGGTAAAATGCCCAATAGCCAAACAAAGATACCAAAACATACTCCTTTGCAAATGCTGCAAGCACCGGGAATCGATTCATAGAGACGTGTAAATATTAATACAAAAAAGAAGTAGAGAACTAAATTGCCAAGGTTGACCCAGAGGAAAAAATTTCCGGTCATAGAGGCTTTTGGAATCCATACTAGGGTGGGCTCTAGCATATAAACCCAGCTAAATAGCCATCCACAAGTTAACATTGAATACAGAGCGCTTAAAACTGTTACTATGATTGTTGTTAAGATTATTCTTTTGAAATTCATATACCCCCCTTTTTAAAACATTAAATACACTAAATAATTTATGTAGACAAGCATCTAAAATACCGATCAAGATGTTTTTTGTTGTTTTATATTGTTCAGGTGAATTTTAAGATCTTCGGCTCTTTTTCCATCAGCTGGATGAGATGAAAACACACTGGTTTTGTCGCTGCTCTTGCTTTTTGTTGCAGCTCTTTCCCATAGAGAAATTGTTTTGTCTGGGTTATATCCAGCTCCAATAAGCGTAAACAATCCCTCAAGGTCAGCTTCTGATTCCTGCTTTCTGGAATAAGAAGGGAAATATAAACCAGTTCCAACATTATAAGCCAGATCAAAAAGGTCACTGGCATCAGCTCCTGCTCCAGCACCAACTGCAACACTGGCAACTGATCCGAGAAAACCAATTGTATTTGCCTTTTGCTGTTTTTTATAAGCATGCCTTAATGTTGCATGTGCCATTTCATGTCCCATCACTGCTGCAATTTCATCATTATCTTTGGGGTTAATCAGGCCTTCTTTAGAATCAAATATTCCTTTAAAAAATAGTATGCCTCCGCCCGGATAACATACGGCATTGACTGTTTTATGGTCAACAAGATGAACTTCATATGGAAGATCTGGTATTAGGGCATTGGTTTTAAGGTTATCAAGTATTTTGTTAAGGCGGGCAACCATTTGTTTGTCATTGTCTATTGGAATATTGCTTTGTTTAAGCATCTCTAATTGTTTTTTGTATACAGATTCTTTTACTTTAATATCCCATTTTAAATTTGTTCGATTTGGTTTTTGCCTTATGGTTTTTATCTTTGGATCTTTTTGGTGTTCAACCTTACTCCAAGAGGTAGAAGCGCTTGTAAGGCACATGCTGATAATGACCAAGATGAGTGTTGATAATTTTACGCAGCTTTTTTTCTTAAATTTAATCATTTTTACTCCATAAAGTTAATGTTTTTCCCCGACAATTGTTTGGTTTTGAAAATCACGCTAAATTAGCATGTATTTATTTTCTAATCAATCAATTCATAACTTGTTATATTTATGAAAAGTAGTTAGGTATATGACCCAAATACGATTTAACAGTGATTTCCCGCTATGCGAGTGGTTTAAAATGAGGAGGTTTTGTGGGCAGCGAAAAGAAGTCTTGTAATAATAATCCAAGATGGGTTGTCTTAAAATTTGGTGGCACAAGTGTTTCAACTCTTGATTGTTGGAAGACTATTAAAGGGATTATTAATGATAGGTGTGCACAAGGTTTAAGACCGGTTGTTGTTTGCTCGGCTTTAAGTGGTGTTTCAGATCTTCTTGAGGAGCTTATCAAAAAGAGTTTGGAAATAAAGCATAAGGAGGTTTTGTTTGAAATTGAGAGAGTTCATGCAGATTTTGCAAAATCACTTGGCGTTGAATTTAAAAATATAGAAGATGAACTTCTAATGCTGAATAATCTAGCTACAGGAATCTCTCTTGTAAAAGACGTGTCTCCTAAGGTTCATGCACAAATTTTGAGTTTGGGTGAAATAATGCTGACGAAATTAGCGTGGCATTATCTTGAAAAATCGGGAATGGCAGTTGGGTGGCATGATGCACGAAAATGCCTTATTTCTGAGCCAAAGGAGATAAACAAAAGAAGATCTCTTTTATCAGCTTCATGTGCTTATGGAGCAGATGAAAAACTAAGAGATTTGTTTGCAAAAGAAAAATCAGAGATAATATTAACACAGGGATTTATTGCCAGTAATCCTGAAGGAGAAACAGTTCTTTTGGGGCGTGGAGGTTCTGATGTATCCGGCTCTTATTTTGCAGCCAAGCTTTGTGCTGAAAGAAGTGAAATTTGGACAGATGTTCCGGGTATGTATACGGCAAATCCACGTGAGGTCTCATCTGCCCGTTTGATAAAAAAGATAGATTATGATGAAGCGCAGGAGATTGCGTCAACTGGTGCTAAGGTTTTGCATCCAAGATGCATTGGACCGGCTAAAAAGAGCAATATCCCTCTATATGTATACAGTCTTAGTGCTCCCCATCTTGAAGGTACTTGCATATCTTCTAAAAAAGAGAAGATGCACGCATCTGTAAAAGCTATTTCCTCAAAGCGGAATGTAATATTGATATCAATGGAATCAATTGAGATGTGGCATCAGGCTGGTTTTCTGGCAGATATTTTTAAATGTTTTAAAGAACACGGACTTTCTATAGATTTGGTTTCAACTTCAGAAAGCAATGTTACTGTAACATTAGATAGTCAGATTAATACGCTTGATAAGCATGCGCTGAAAAATTTGGTCAATGACTTGAGTTTATTTTGTAAGGTTGAGATTGTTGATTCATGTGCTCTTGTAAGCCTTGTTGGCAGAAACATACGTTCTATTTTGCATCAATTAGCGCCTGCTTTAAAATTGTTTGAGGAGCAGAAGATATATCTTGTTTCGCAGGCTGCCAATGATCTTAATCTAACATTTGTGGTAGATGATAGTCAGGTGCAACGGCTTGTCTTAAAGATTCATGAGGAACTTTTTAAAGATTCTCAGCTAACTGATGTGCTTGGTCCAACATGGCAGGAAACCTTTGGTGAGAAAATCAAGCAGAGCTTTGTTAATGCATCTTTCTGGTGGGTGGAAAAAAAGAATAAGTTGCTGGAGTTGGCATCTGAAAAAACTCCTTTATATGTTTATGATGAAGAAACCATTGGTGAAAAAATTAAAAGCTTGTGTGCGCTTACCTCTGTGGATCAGCTATTTTATGCAATAAAAGCTAACTCTAATCCAGAGGTGCTTCAAAAATGTGCGACATCTGGTTTAGGGTTTGAATGTGTCTCTATTGAAGAGGTAAAATATACAAAAAAGATAATTCCGGATTTGGATTCTAAAAAGATTTTATTTACTCCGAACTTTGTTTCAGAAGATGAGTATAAGTCTGCATTTAATGAAGGGGTAAATGTTACTCTGGATAATGTATATCCACTGGAAACATGGTCGGAAATATTTGCCAATCAAAGGCTTTTTCTAAGAATTGATCCAGGTCAGGGAAAAGGACATCATAAATATGTTCACACTGCTGGAAGTAAATCAAAATTTGGCATTTCAATTTCTGAAATTGATAAGGTATGTGCTCTTGTTGCAAAACATAATTTAAAAGTAATAGGTCTGCATGCTCATGTTGGAAGTAATATTTTTAGCGCTGATACATGGAAGGAAACTGGATTGTGTTTGGCTGAGATCTCCAAAAGGTTTCCGGATGTAAGGGTGTTAGATGTTGGAGGTGGCTTTGGTGTTGTTGAAAAAGCTGGTCAGGCCCCTCTGGATTTGAAAGCAGTTGATTCTGCTCTTGCAACAATTAAGGTTCAGTATCCTAAACTGAAGATATGGATTGAACCCGGGCGCTATATTATAGCCAATGCAGGTGTCTTGCTTGCAAGAGTTACCCAGACAAAAAATAAAAACGAATATTATTATGTTGGTATCAATGCAGGTATGAATTCTCTTATCAGACCTGCTCTTTACGGTTCATATCATGAGATTGTAAACCTGACGCAGATGGATGAAGAAAATATGGTGAAAGCAGATATTGTAGGACCGATCTGCGAATCTGGTGATATTTTAGGCTCGTCAAGAATGATTGCCAGTCCAAAGGATGGAGATATAATACTTATAGATACTGTTGGTGCATATGGCAGGGTAATGAGCTCACGGTATAATATGAGAGAGCCAGCAGAAGAGATCTATTTAAAGGTTTAAATAGCCGCTAATTCTTAAAGTCAAAAACCACGCAACTTTTTTTCAAATAAGGCGATAATAAGATTGGTAGGTCGATTATCAATAAATGGTCTATCAAGGAGAGGGTTTTATGTTAGGTATTGGTGAATCAGGAAATAACCGCGTAGGTCCTTCCACTGAAGGGTCGGGAATATATATAGTGGATGATGGGTCAGTTGTTTCTCAGCCTGTATTTTCTGATTGGGGTTTGGAAGACTTAATATCAAGAATTGGTGGCTCAGATTTGATCGAAGTTGCTCAGAGATTAGGTGATAGAGGGTTTACACGTTTGGATTTTACTGGTGAAGTAACAGAGAATGGTCAGGTTTTTGGTGTCTTTCATTCAAGTAGCGGTGAGTTTGAGGTTTATGATGCATGTGAACATAATTTATCAGGACGACGCAGTGTCTGGTCAACATATGGTTTTTTTCTTGCCCCCGGCAAAGAGCCCCCTCTTGCAGCTGTTGTTGGTCAAGGTACGTCTAGTCTTATGGCCGGGATAAATCCGAATCCTGCAGAGATACGACAAACAGTACAGGAGTTTAGGCATCGTTTGACTAGAGAAGACTGGGTTCGAGATAAGTTTACACGTCTTGGATACAAGGAGGTTAAGCCCGGGATAAGATGTTTTAATGAACAGCCAGGACAATTAGTTGTCGTATATCCAGATATTGAAAATTTCATGGCTGTGGATTTGTTTGCGCATGTAAGGGAAAGAGGCATAGATCTTTCAGGTGTAAAGGTGTTTTCCACAGAGGGTATAGATATAAAATCATATGTTGTTTTACCAGACCTACACAGAAATTTTTCCGGTTTTATTAATTATCTTCAGGAAATTGAATATGAATTGGTAGAGAGTGCTGAAGCAAGACCCTCACAAAGAGGTGATTATATACTTGTAAGGCAGGGAATAAATCCCAGATCAATGCCGCAGGTTTTAGATGTATTTGATTTTCAATCTTCCAGCGAGAACACTGCTACAATTACTGATCATTATTTTAGAATCCCAGATTATGTTCGGGATATAAAAAGAGAGTTGATATCTATTATAGATTCAGGTTCAGAAACTGACAGCTCTTCAACTCCTTCAAGAAGAAGCCAATTGCAGGGACTTAGTCCTGCACGTTTTGGTGTGGGATTTGCGTCCAATTTAGGGATCATGTTGGCGGGTGATCTTTGTGTTAGAGGATATGAATATGCAGCAATGCGCATATTTGGAAGAGATGAAATTACAGAGTTTGAGAGGTTTGGTGCTGGCTTTCTTCCAATTGCAGGGGTTGTTGGATATCAGCTGATCAGAGGGGCTGCTATTGCAGCTAGTTTAGCTCATGTTCCTTTGGGCATGCTTGCTATAATGCCGATAGATTTTGCTGTTGCAGGTTCTTTTCGAATAATGGGTATACATTCAAATTCCTTTTTAACAACAGGTAGTAGGATGGTTATTACAAGCGCATTAGCAGCCATAGCTCCATTTATTGGAATCAGAGGTGTGTCAGCTGCTAGTCTCGCAGGTACAAGCATGTTAGCTAGTAGTGGTTTTGGTATATTATGTGGTGTTGGAATAGGGGCTTTATTGATTGGGGGTGTTGGATTAGGTGCGTTGGCAGATAATTGGATAGGATCGTTATTATATGATGCCAGTAATAGCCAAGGGGATGATACTTTGAGTGGATATCTTTCTTCTTATATGCAAAAGCTATAAGTATTATGGATTTATTCACATATAATCCGGAGAATAATAACATTATTCAATGTGTTGGTTCACCTAGTTATCTGTACTTAATTGAAAAATAAGGCAAATACAGCAATTAACCAATGTTTTTTATTAAAGATGAAAAAATATACGGTTTGTAATATATTGAAAAATAT
The DNA here is from genome assembly GCA_964561745.1 of uncultured Pseudobdellovibrionaceae bacterium. Taxonomy (GTDB): domain Bacteria; phylum UBA10199; class UBA10199; order 2-02-FULL-44-16; family DYJF01; genus CAZLRI01. The sequence continues at coordinate 6,745 of CAZLRI010000087.1, forward strand.
AGTTATTTACGAATTTACTTGATTATGGAGGGTTTTTTGTGTATAAGGCTCGCCCTATGACTACAAAAACATATATATTTGATTTAGATGGAACAGTAATTAACCCAGGCACGGCAATACCGCGCTGTATTAATTATGCCTTAAAGAAGCATAATATAAAGGCAGTTCCAATCGAGAGATTAAAACGATATATTGGTTTTAGTCTTGAAAATATCCTTAGCCAATTTGCAGGCACAAAGGATAAGAAGCTTATTAAGTCATGTATTGATGCTTATCGTGAGCGATTTCATAAAGAAGGAATAGCTGAACATCGACTTTATCCAGGAATCGTTGGATTGTTGGAAGCTGTGTCAAAGAGTTCCAATATGGTTGTTGCTTCAATTAAACCACAGGTCTCTTGCGAAATGGTAATGGATCACCTTGGTATTCGATCGATTTTTCGTGGTGTTTATGGAAGTGATTCTGATGGAAAAACAAAAGATAAAGCTGAAATTATTAAGACTGCTATGAAAAAAGAAGGTATTAAGGAATGTATTATAGTTGGAGATAGAGGAGCAGATATAGAAGCAGCAAAGAAATGTGGTTGTAAATCAATTGGTGTGGCTTATGGATATGGCACAAAAGATGAGCTGGTTAAAGCAGGTGCAGATGTTGTTGCAGAAACAGTTGGTGAGTTAAGACAGTGCTTATTGCAGCATATATAAGATGAGTTTAGAACAAAAAATAGTGCATTTAAGACGGCGCCTTCGTGAATTGAAGAGCGCCGTTGTTGCTTTTTCAGGTGGTGTTGATTCTGCTATTTTAGTTGTTTTGGCACGTGAAGAGCTGGGGGCTAGCATGTGTGCTGCAACAGCGAGCTCTCCGAGCTATCCTTTTTCTGATAAAGCTCAAGTTGAACGTCTATGCGCTACTTTTGATATTAATCATTTTTATTTTGAAACAAATGAGTTTGATGATCCTAACTATGTTTCAAATCCAGAGAACCGATGCTATTTTTGCAAGAAAGCATTGTATATATCATTGGCTGAAGAAGCTCTTAAAAAAGGATTTAAATACATTGTTGAAGGTACAAATTATAGCGATCTAAACGGTCATAGACCAGGGTATCAGGCATCTTTAGAACAAGGCTCGGTAGTTACTCCTTTGATTGAATGTCAGATAACAAAACCCGAAGTTAGAGAAATAGCAAAAAAATTGAATCTGTCAGTAGCTGATAAACCAGCTAGTGCTTGCCTTTCATCACGAATACCTACAGGTGTAAGGCTTTGTTCTGATACGCTAAGAAAGATAGATCAGGCAGAAGAGATGTTTAGAAGCATTGGCATATTGCAGGTTAGGGTCAGACATTATGAAGATACTGCGCGCATTGAAGTCAATAAAGAACAGATGAATATACTTATTGAAAATAGTTCTGAAATAGTTTCTTTCTTAAAAGCTTTGGGTTATAAATTTATTACATTGGACCTTGCGGGTTATAGAACTGGGGGTACAAATCTTTAATTATATAGAGTTTCCTCTTGTTATTTAATTTGTCCCATAATATAAATCAAAAATAATTTTTAAAATTAAATCTTACAAAAGGAAGGAGTAGTAATATGAAGAGATTGGCTGGATTCTGGTATTTGTTTTGTTGTTGGCTGTTTCAATAAATAGTTATGCAGGTGATGAGAAGAAGTCAGAAGCGTCCGCAGGTGCTTTAAAATTTGGATATGTTGATTTTAACAGGGCTCTAAATGAAACAGAAGAGGGGAAAGGCGCAAAAGCAACTTTGCAGGCAGAGTTTAATGAGATGCAGAAAAAGCTCGATATTATCCAAAATGATTTGCAGAAGATGAAAGAAAAAATTGATAAGACCGGCTTATTCAAAGTGCTGATGTTCAGCAAAAAAA
>CAZLRI010000088.1:0-8595 GCA_964561745.1 uncultured Pseudobdellovibrionaceae bacterium
AAAAATAAGTTCTTGAGAAGATGGATCTGGAAAACACTTAACATCATACAAACCCTTATTGGTCTTTGCGCAGCTTTGACAGTATGGGCCTACTTCAAAATTTTTGTCAAAACACCAGATAAGGCTTCTGAAAAGATAGAGACTGCCATCAGGAGGATAATTCAGTTTGAGCTTAACGTGATTATCAAGTGCTGTTTTTACCTTAGAAACTTCGGACTCAAGAACTTCAAGCCGGTTCATCGTCTCATTAACTTTATGACTGGTGTCTATAATATACTTAACGACTTTATATGGGAAAAGGAAAAATTTTATTATCCAACGTCTCCAGAAGATATCTATGAGAAGAACAAGAACGCCAGAAGCCGTCCCTATAATGAGCTGATTGTTAAACATTTTATGCACAACCAAATTTTTAACACTGAAAGATCATTTAATCAAGATAATCAATCTAACAAGGAACAAGGGGGGGGAGGTGATAAACAATGAAAGGATTAGCAAAGCCAGTGAAGATGCTGGGGCAGTTTGAATGTATGATGCTCTTTAGAAGGGGTGAGAACAAAATTAAAAAACTGCTCAAAAGACAGAAGGTAGAAAAAAGGCCGTCACGGATAATACCCGCAACGGCCACGGGCAATGAAGCCCAAAAAACTAAGCCTCTTGATGCTACAGCAAACTAGGCAGTGGCGTCAAGAGAAGAGAGGAGAATCTCTATGAGTGGGAATGAAATGGTAGTATCTGGTGGGGGCGGAGCGTCTCTAACAGCGATTGAAATAAAAGCACAAGTACAACGTATTCAAGAAGTAATGAAGGCAGTGATGCAGAAGGATGTACACTACGGAATTATACCGGGCTGTAAAAAACCATCACTTTACAAGCCGGGCTCTGAAAAGCTTCTCAGCACCTTCAACATAGCCATAGAGCCAGTTGTTACAGATTTATCAACGTACGATGAAGCAAAGTTTCGTGTTGAAGTTCGAGCAACGAATTATATTTCAGGCGTCTATCTTGGAAGTGGTGTCGGGGAATGCTCCTCAAATGAAGAAAAATATAAATGGCGCAAATCAGTATGTGACGAGGAATTTGATGAAACACCAGAAGATCGAAAACGCGAAAAGTGGGCAGTCGATTATAAAACTAAGAAGTCATACAAAATTAAGCAAGTTCGCATGAATGTTTCAGACGTAGCGAATACTGTTTTGAAGATGGCTAAGAAAAGAGCTCAGATTGATGCCACACTGACAGTAACGGCGGCATCCGATATCTTCACACAAGACTTGGAAGACCTGCCTCCTGAAATGCAAGATGCATCGGATGTGAAAGCGTCAACAAGCACACCTATAAAGCCACCACAAAGAAAATCTGAAACAACACCAGCTCCGGCGGCCTCCCCGAATGGTGACACAATCAGCGAACCACAACGAAAACGTTTTTATGCAATTTATAAGAATGCTGGGCTTGAAGATGATCATGTCAAAGATTACCTGCTTCGTGAATATGGCATTGAACACTCAAGCGATATCAAGAGATCGGACTATGAAGCGATCTGCAATTGGGTCGAGGGTAAACCTACTAAGACTCAAAAGCACACTGAAGAAAATGCCACGCGAGAAGCAGACAAACGCGAACCCGGGATGGAGGGCTAAGATGGCTTTCACATTTGACCCAGAAAAGCATGAGTACAGGGTTGATGGCCGTCGGGTCTTCAGTGTTACCCAATATCTGCAACTTGCCGGTTTTGTTGATGATGAATGGTTCACTGAAGATGGACGCACTCGTGGAACCGCAGTCCATTCAGCCATGCATTATCTTGTTCAGGATGATCTTAATGAGGTGTCCGTTCATCCTATAATTAAACCGTACATTGAAGCTGGTAAAAGGTTCATAGTAGAGACCGGTTTCAAAGCGAAGCTCGTAGAATATATTGTTCACGATTCCATATACGGGGTCATAGGAACACTTGATGTAACAGGGACATGGAAACTCACGCCCGGCAACATTCTCGTTGATTACAAAACAGGTATTATTGCCCCACATGTTGAATTACAAACGGCTGAGTATGAATCATGCCTGCCTGAGCCTCACCGAAGATTTGCAGTGAGACTAAAGGCAAATGGAACTTATCAATTGTCGAAAGAATTCAAAAACAGAAACGACATACAGATTTTCCGTGCACTTGTAGCCACAGTAAACTGGAAGATTAACAATAACCTGCTTGTGCCTGAAAAGGTGCTTGCGGAATAGAGACAATTTATGTCAACCGCAGAGAATCAAATACAGAACGATATAAAAGAAAGAGCTTTAAGCGTGCCTGAACAGGCAAACGCCATAAAAATAATTGATGATGTTTCCTACCAAAAAGGCGGTCAACTCCTGCTCACTATTAAGGCTCTCCGAAAAGAAATCAACGATACGTTCGATCCCATCATTGCAAAGGCTTACGCCGCCCATAAAGAAGCAAAAATTCAGAAGGCAAAGGTTGAAGAACCTCTTGTAAGGGCGGAATGCATTATCAAACCTGCAATGGCTGAATACGACACAAGGTTGGAACAACAAAGGCTTGCCGAACAAAGACGTCTTGAAGAGGAAGCAAGAAAAAAGGCCGAAGAGGAAAACCTTGCAGCTGCAATTCATGCTGAGCAACAAGGAGATAAAGAGGCAGCAGAGTCAATCTTAAACGAACCTGCGCAGGTCATTCCAATTGTTCAAAAAGTTGAGAAACAAAAAATCTCAGGCATTTCATTTCGTGAAAATTGGAGCGCTCAAGTTGTAAATTTGATGGCTTTGGTAAAGGCCGTTGCCGCAGGAGAACAGCCGATCACGTATTTACAGGCAAACCAAACGTCGCTGAATCAAATAGCCCGCGCACAAAAAACCGCAATGAACGTGCCGGGAGTAAGGGCAGTGTGTGAAAAAATAACAAATGCAGCTAGACGATAAACAAACTTGGAGGAGGCCTACGGGTCTTTGGCGAGGAGGGCTCCCCCGCCTCGCCATCCTCCTCTCTAACTTCGGAGGGTACGATGAAAGATACAATAACAGAGACTGCTAAAAAGCACGGCTGGCATTTCTTGATGAAAACCGAAACCGATGTACAGGTTCTGTTGAATGATAATGAAAAGATCGAACTCGGTAACCAAATGCAGAAAGCCTTAATGGAAGCAAGGGATTTGGAGGATCAAAAGAAATCCTATGATGACGCTATAAAGGCCGAAATCAAAGGACGAGAGGATGATGCCTACTCCTCAGCGAAAGTTCTCAGCAAGGGATATAAGATTATTGAAAAGCCGGTCCATTGTTATGCCGATGTTGAGAATGGAAAGCGCATTTATTTTGATCATGAAACCGGCGAGATTGTGAAGGAAGAGGAGTTACATGCCGGTGATCGACAAATGGTAATGGACGCCGAAGCAGGTGATGCTGATAATGGTAGCAAAAACAATTTGTATGACAAAGCTGTTTCCATTGTTGCCGGGGCAAAACAGGTTTCAGTTTCGATGCTTCAACGGAAACTAAAGGTTGGTTTTAATCAGGTCACACAGTTGATTCAGAGCATGGAAGAGCAAGGCGTTGTGAGCGAACTGGACGAGAATGGGAGCAGGAGTGTTTTGGTTCATTGATTATTAAAAACAAGAGGCGGTGCTCGCGCAAAAGCAGGGATGAACGCGCCCTTGCCACCGCACTCTATTTTTTAGTTGGGGGATCCAATGTGCGAACATAAAATGTCCGAAGATGAGCAGAAAGTTTGGGAACTCATCCGGTCTTGTGTCGGAAGGAAAAATGCAATTTCACGTAAGATGCTTGAAAGCATGACAGGTCGTCATGAACGTCTTGTCAGAGATATCATTCATAATCTCAAAACAAAACATAACAAGCTGATCTGTGCCTCTTCATCAGGCGGTTATTTTCTACCAGAATCAATCGAAGAAATAAGGGCGTGCCGCAACATTGAGGCGTCACGTGAGGCACAGGTACGTGAGAATCGTCAATACTATGATCGTGCTCTTAGCGCCGCTGATAATAAGCAGATGAGCATGGAAATATAGATTTAGGGGGAGTGATGGGAAAGGCACCAGCATTTCAATTTTATGTAGGCGATTGGATTCAAGACACAAGAATATTGACCCCTTCATCAAGGGGAATATGGGCTGACCTTTTATGCTTTATGTGGAGGGCTGAAGAGAGAGGTCAGATCAGCGGAACTTATCCACAACTTGCTAGATTACTTTCAGCATCTGAATCTGAAATTAAGGATGCTTTGCACGAGTTGAGCGTTACAAAAGTCGCTGATGTAACGGAGCGTAACGAAATTGTAACGATTACAAACAGGCGTATGTTTAGGGAGGAAAGGGAGCGTGTTTTAACAAGAAATCGTGTGAAACGCTTCCGTAACGGCGAAGTGAAACGAGATTGTAACGATGATGTAACGCCCCCTTCTTCATCTTCATCTTCTACTTCATCTTCAGATCTTAAATACTCTTGCGCAACACAACTGCGCGAACACTTTGAAAAGTTCTGGGAAGTCTATCCCAAGAAAAAATCCAAAGGTCAGGCTGAAAAAGCTTGGAATGCTATAAAACCCGATGAGCAACTCGTAGCGATAATGATCGCCACAATCGAGCGGGCCAAGAAAACGGCGGATTGGCAGAAAGACGGAGGGCAATTTATTCCCTATCCAGCAACATGGTTGAGAGCAAAAGGCTGGGAGGACGAATTTTCACAAGGAGAAGAAAATGGCAAACGTAAAAGCATTGTCGAGGAATGGGCTAAAGAGCGTGGTATCACTATCTCCCCAGACATTAGCAAAAGGACTGAGGATCATCGAGGAGCACTTCCCTCTCCTGACGGTGACAAAAGAACGGCTGTCAATATGGGCGGAGATGCTCAGCGATTTGACTGATGCAGAATTTATCAGCGGGATTAAGTCTTTTTGCTTTGCGCACAAGGATATTTATCCCGGCACAAATATAATTGCTCATATTCGGCATTACGCATTTACCGATCCAAATCGTAAAACTGCGCAAGAGGCGTGGGGAAAAGTTTTACGCGAGGTATCTCGGATTGGTTCATATGGACAGCCTGTGTTTTCAACACCGGAAATTAAGCAATCTGTAGATTGTGTTGGATGGCGCGATATTTGTCTTAGCCAAAATATTGGTGTGGAGCGAGCGCACTTTATGCGCGCTTACGATGGGATAATCGATCGTGACACGTTTAATGCCGTTGCGCGCATTGATGAAAGGGATGAAAGCGTATGATTCAATAACCGAAAGAAAACGATTTAAGGCAATTGCAAGGGATTAAGGGGGTCACATGAAGCGTTGTAATCACTGTGGAGCAAAAAACATTAACGGCGCTTATGATTGCTGGCATTGCAAGGCAAGGCTTCATGTATATCAAAGTAAGAGCCCAATAAAACACACGCAAATAATTACTGACAGCACAAAACCAATTTTATTTGACCATCAAGAAAAAGAGAAAGGACCAGACCATGACGATAACAACACACCTGAATATTAAAAAACCTCTCATAGTTTTTGATCTTGAAACAACCGGTCTTGATGTTGACACAGCGCGAATCGTCCAGCTTGCCTATGTCAAGCTCACACCGGATAGATGCGATGGTAAACAGGTTTATTATTTCAATCCTGGCATTCCAATTCTGCAAGATGCAACTGACATTCATGGAATCACCGATGAGAGGGTTCAGAATGAGCCAAGTTTCGAAGGAAAAGCAGATACCTTGTGGCGTGTTTTTCAGGGATGTGATCTTGCCGGATACAACGTCGAAAAATTTGACCTGCCAATATTGCGGAATGAATTCAAACGAGCTGGCATAAATGAGACGACCTCTATTGGCGCCAGCGCTGTTATTGACGTCATGACGATCTGCCACAAGAACGAAAAGCGCGATCTTACATGGGCGGTTAAGTTTTATAAGGGTTGCGATTTTACCAAAGCACACGATGCGTCCGAAGATGCACTGGCAACTCTGGCCGTTCTTGAAGCGCAGATTGAGAAATACGATTTATCAACAGAGGTCGAAAACCTACATACCTATTGCCACGAAAAGCCGGAGAACTTTGTTGATTCCGAAGGCAAGCTCCTGAAACAGAATGGTGAAATCATTCTCGGCTTTGGAAAGATGAAAGGAAAACCTCTCAAAGAGGTTGCAAAGTTAGATCAAGGATTTCTTCAGTGGATCCTACGCAATAATTTCAGTGATGAGGTCAAAAACATTGTAAGAGGATCACTTAACGCTCAGGGGGTTTGATATGAGTGTGATCATAAAAATATCTGAGAAGGAAAGAACTAGGCAGATCCGCGACTATTTAAAATACAGAGGAGTTTTTCATTGGAAGAACTTTTCGACACTTGGATCTGTCCCGGGAATACCTGACATTATCGGTTGCCTAAAAAAGCGGTGCGAGTGCGGCCGTATTCATGGTGTGTTTCTCGGGGTAGAGGTTAAGACACCGGACAATAGCCTGTCGAAGCCTCAAGAAAAGTTTATCATGAACTTGAAAGATGCAGGTGGTATAGCATTCAAGGCCACCAGCGTTGAAGATCTGGTTGTAAGGGGAATATAAACAAACATCGGGGGATGAATGTCAGAAGTGATCACAGGGTGGAAAAATATTGCAGTTTTTTTAGGCATCACAGAAAGGCGTTTGTATGAGTGGCATAAATTGCATCCATTACCGATATCAAAGGTTGGTAATGGCCGAAATTCAAAGGTATTGATTATTAAAACTGATCTGTTAGCATATTTGAGAACAAAGCAGTTCTCTAAAATAAGAAAGGATGTTTTTTTATGACAAATGATTTGGGTCATCCAAAGCTCGCCGTTTTTCAGGGTAAAAAAATCAGGCGGATACTTCATAACAACGAATGGCATTTTTCAGTTATTGATGTAATTGAAGTTTTAACTGGTTCGGAAAGACCACGTAAGTACTGGAATGATTTGAAAAAAAAGCTATCTCAAGAGGGTTATATTGAGCTGTCCGAAAAAATCGGACAACTGAAATTAGAGTCTTCTGACGGCAAATATTATGAAACCGACACAGCAAATATCGAGACCATGTTCCGAATAATCCAGTCCGTCCCGTCGCCAAAGGCAGAACCGTTTAAACGCTGGCTAGCCAAGGTCGGATATGAACGTATCCAAGAAATAGAGGATCCTGAAATTGCAACAAAGCGCGCCAAAGCGATTTACAATGCCAAAGGTTACCCTGATGCTTGGATAGAAAAAAGAATGCGTGGTATCGCCGTACGTGAAGAGCTGACTGATGAATGGCAAAAATGTGGCATTGAAGATCAAAAAGAGTATTCAATTTTAACCGCCGAAATATCCAAAGCTACCTTTGGAATGACTCCAAGTGAGTATAAAAAACATAAAGGACTTAATCGTGAAAATTTACGAGACCACATGACAGACTTGGAGCTTATTTTTTCAATGCTTGGCGAGGCATCAACAACGGAAATATCCAGAAAGAAAAACACTCAAGGCTTTGATGAAAATAAGCAGGCTGCACAAATAGGCGGCAAGATAGCTGGCGATGCCAGAAAGAAACTTGAAATTGAAACTGGAAGCAAAGTTGTTACGCCTAAGAACTTCTTGTTAAAAAGATCCGAAACCAAAAAAATCAAAAAATAGGTAAGACCAAAAATCGTACTTTTCATATACTTTTCATAAACACGTCATATTTATCATCCACACAATTCATGCCAGAATTTGTTCATGCTCAACTTTGAAAATGAGCGTGTAGGTTGGCACACTGAACGAGTCAACAGAACCCGCAAAAAGAGGCGAATTGATCTTACTTATTATTTCCCAGTTGATGTAATCGATACAATTCGACTCTGAAAAGGTGTCATCGTCCAAGCAATCGAAGAGGCGCGATGGCGGGATCGTCTTATCTACGTTCGTCGAAGAATTCCAAAACATTCAAAAAGGCTCACAACTTTGAAGATCAGGCGATGGTGTTATAATCGTGATGCCCGCAAATGGATTATGTCGGATTCAAGGGAGTTCAGCAGTTTTCTATTTCTTTGTGAAGTGTGTGATCTAAAACCAACTCCAATTCGTAACTTTGTTTTAAGCAAACCTGAAGGATGGCACTTCACAGATATTGTTCTTGGCAAACTCAAACCGCGTTCAAATAAACCAAAGGAGGTTTGCGATGCGGATCAGGGACCACACTCATTGCTTGTGAAAAAGCCGGCAGAAAATGTTTCACAATGGAAATTTCACCCCGCTATTGTGATATAATAGTCAAGAGATGGGAAGAGTACACAGGCAAAGAGGCGTTGAAGTTATGAGCAAGTCAAAAAACAGTGAAAAAAACAGTGAAAGAAAGAAAAAAGACAGGAAGGAAAACCTTACACCGTGGAAGCCAGGACAATCGGGAAATCTAAAAGGTCGCCCAGTTAAGAGTGGTTGTTTAACGACTTTACTCAAAGAGGAGCTTGCCAAAAAATGCGACGATCCTGTGGCGGAAGGTAAAACGTGGATGGATCTGATTGTTGAATCAACAATGAGGCTGGCAATTAAGGGCGCGCCTGCCGCTGTTAGAGAAGTCTGGAATCGAATTGATG
>CAZLRI010000089.1:0-8593 GCA_964561745.1 uncultured Pseudobdellovibrionaceae bacterium
GAATAATTTGTACAAATATAACCATTTGAATTATTAAACTGATAAGAAGCAAAATGAGAATTTTCATTAACACCTAATAGATTGTTATTTTTTACAAATTTTAATATGAATCCATTGGTAAGAACAATATAACCATCTTGAATAAAAAATTTAAATTTACCCTGATATTTATTTGAAAAAATCCTGACAACATTATTATCCTCAAATATCAATTTATCATATTGAGTTTCCGTTGATCTGTATTCCCCACAAGGAATTCTTTCCTCTGCAAAAGAAACAGAAGAAATGAATGTTAAAAATAATATAATAACTAAAACACTACGATAATTCATGATGACAACCTTTCAATGTCTTACACACATGTTTTTAACACAATAAAGCTAAACTGTCTTTGAATGGATTCTTTGTCACGCCTGAATGATATAAAATCATCAGAATTGCAGCTGGTACACATTTCCACACATTCAATATTTTTGTCCAAAACACCTGAATTAAGAAGAAGTCTCTTGGCTATTCCTGTTAAATCAAGATAAAATTTTGAATTATTTTTGGAATTAGAGCAAAGAAGTGGTGCTTAACGCATTGAAACTTGAGATTACTTCTCTAACCTATTCAGCAGATCGGCAAAATCTTTTGCTAGAGGCGCTTCAAACTCCATCCATACATTTGTTGATGGATGAAAAAATCCTATCTTTGCAGCATGTAAAGCAGGTCTTTTAAATTCAATCTGAAATTTTGACTTCTTAAAACCATATACTTCATCACCTAAAAGAGGATATCCCATCTCGGCAAAATGCACTCTTATCTGATGTGTCCGGCCAGTGTGAAGCTCCACCTCTACCAAAGATAGATTATTTTCAAATCTTTTAACAACCTGCCAACTTGTCAATGCAATACGCCCTTTTCTGGTTTTTGATGAAAACTTTTTTCTATCTTTTATAGATCTCCCAATAGGTTTATCTATCTCTCCATGATCATTCTTTAGCAAACCACAAACCAATGCCATATAAACTTTTTTTATCTTACGATCCTTAAACTGCTTTGATAAAAATAAATGTGAAGCATCGTTTTTGGCAGCCACTATAATTCCGCTTGTGCCTTTATCCAGACGATGAACAATGCCCGGCTTTAATTCCCCGCCTATGCCTGAAAGATCCTTGCAATGAAAGAGCAATGCATTAACAAGCGTATGCGACCAGTTGCCACATGCTGGATGCACAACCATATCAGGAGACTTATTAATAACAATCAGGTCTGCATCTTCATATACAATATTTAATGGAATATCTTCTGCTGCTATTTCACATTTTTTGGGGCAAGGGATTTCAACTGAAATAGAATCGTTTGCCTTAACTAATGAAGCTGGTTTGGCAGACTTTTGGTTTACCAGAACAAATCCATCTTTAATCAGTTTTTGCATCCCTGATCGGGTAACTTCAGGGAGCAAGCTTGCCAAACACTGATCCAAACGTTTTCCTGTAAATTGGGATGAAATAATAAAATTATAATGTCGAGAACTCCTTTCATAAATAGTTCCAGCTGCAATTTTGGCTTTCGTCATATTCATGAGAGGGGTTCTATTCTTCAAGTTCTACATTCCAATAACTGTAATCAATTATATTAAAGAACGGCTTCCATTCATCATATTTAACCCCGCCGATAAAGCCGTTGGCAAATGGAGCTGTTTTTGGTTTTTCAGGATGCTTAACTAATTTTAATCCAGCTTCATGAGGCAAGCGCATGCCCTTTTTTCTGTTACAATCAAAGCAGCTGGCAACAACATTCTCCCACGTTGTCTTTCCTCCACGTGAACGCGGCACCACATGATCAAGATTTAGCTGCGAGCGGCTAAGCTTTGTACCACAATACTGGCAAGTATTTCGATCACGTATCATAATGTTAATGCGCGAAAATTTTATTACGCGTTTTGGAAGGCGATCATATGCTGTTAAAATAATCACTCTTGGGACCTTCATCACTCTACCCACCAAACCAACCTTTTCATCATGAACTGCAACAGATAGCTCTGCCCATGAATTAAAATCAAATGTCCAGCATTCCTTATCAACTGCACGCGCCAATCCGCTATAGAGCATGCAAAATGCCCGCTTTAATGATGTAACATGAATCGGGAAAAATGACCTATTTAAGACTAATACTGATGAACTCAGCATATACGACCTTTGTTGCAGTGTGATATAAAACACCTGTTATCTAAGATACCAAATTCTTAAAAATTTTCAAGTAGGTAGAAGGTGCTTATACTAAATTTATTTTTAGCACAATGGACAATTCCAAAAATAAACATAAAAAACCACCATTTTTGACCCAAATCAGCATGTTTTTGACATTTTTTATATGGTTTTGATCGAAAAGTACGATTTTTTGCAAATCAGCATTTTCTTAGCAACTTTTACTGCTCAAATGCCGATAATATATATATAAGACAAAAATAAAAACCAGCTTATCTAAATTAAATAAGCTGGCTTAGACATTCAAATAAAATCCTAAAAACTTAAAATTTCATTCTTAAAAAAACCCCGGCGCCTTTACGTATCATCCCCAAACCTGCTGTAACTGTCTTGGTTCCGCCTTTAAACGGATTTTTCATACAACTCATCATTGGCATTGTTGGGATTATACTTATCTTGCCACTTGCCATTCTTTCACTTTTTTTACGTACTTTCATATATTCTCCTCTCATTGTTACTATCTATTATAATTATATCAAATTCTTTGCATTATTACACGTCTAAAATTTTAAACCTCACGCCTACAGTTTATTTCTATAAATTTTAATGTGTTACACAATATAAAAACATTTCACATAAAACACCATTTCACCACTACACCTCCAGCTTTTTAGGATAACCTGCTAAGATCTTGCTTTTATTTTTATCTACATAAACAAGGTCTTCTATTCTTACACCGCCAATGCCAGCATAATATAATCCTGGTTCAACACTCATCACATATCCTTTTTTTAATATCTCTTTATTTATGCTTATCCTTAATGGTTCTTCGTGAATCTCCAAACCTATGCTATGACCGGTTGAATGAAAAAAACCCTGCATTCTTTTGTTTTTTTCTCCAGTCTTAAAACCGTTTTTTTCAAAATAATTATGAATGAAGTTATGAATTGAGGAGCCATCAACTCCAGCATGAATTTTGGAGATCGCCAGCTCCTGAGCTTCTTTTACTGTATGATACATCTTCTTTAATGCATCTGGCGCCCTTCCTTTACAAAATGTTCTGGTTGCATCTGCACAATAAAGCGTCTTTATGGATACTGGAAATATATCAACAATAATTGATTCATGCGCTTTTATCGGCCCTGAACCAGCATCGTGCGGATCAATGCTATGCGCGCCACTTGAAACAATGGTATCAGATGCAACACAACCATTTTCCATAAGAAACACATTAATCAGGTCTCGCACTCTATCTGAAGTTAAAACCTGTTTATTATAATTAAGCCGACCATTTTTAATGCTGCTTTTCTTTAATACCTCCTCAACCATTTTTATTGCCTGAAAAACTATTTTTTGAGCTGATTCAATATGCTTTAATTCATCTGATCTTTTTTGCAACCGCTCCAGATAAAACGGATGCGTGCCCATGTTAACAACAAATCGCCGGCTTCTTAGATGATCAACAACATAAAACGGCATACTTTTCGGAACAATAAGCTTTTTTATGCCTCTTTCTCTGAATATAGCTTCTATTATATCTATAATAGTGGGGTTGGGTTTTGTGTTTTTGAGTTTTTTGCTGTACTTGCTGATTGAAAGGCATTGATTAACCTTTGCCTGCCGCTCTGCGCGGTTAATCTCAAGATCTGACAAAACAAGAAATTTTTTATTTTTATGCTCAAAATATATCAGCGGATCTGGCGCCCTGAACCCTGTTGCATAATAAAGATCTGCATTCTTTTCAGGCGAGTCATATATAAACTTAGCTGTATTCATATCTCCTCCTTTAAAAATTAGGCAAAAAACCAAAGACTAATCATACTCTTTTAACCCTTAACCCTTTAAATACCAATCCCGCACCTGAATGTAAACAATTGCAATTTTTGTATCTTTAAAATTTCTGTCAACATCCTATAACATTAAATTAATATGAATGCTTGATTAAAAATAGTTAAGTGTGGTAGGGCTTTGCCTAATCATATTTATTAAAATGAAGCTAAGACAAAACAAAAAAATATTGTATCAAATAAAACTCCTGCTCTGCTTTACAATACTTGCATCTCTTATCAGTTGCGCAGCACATCATAAAAGCAAGCAGGCTGCCCAATATTCCACAACCGGCATAGCTTCATGGTATGGACCGGGTTTTGCCGGGGAAAAAACCGCCAATGGGGAAAGATATAAACCATCTGGATTAACAGCTGCACACAAAACCCTTCCCTTTGGAACATGTGTAAAAGTCACAAATCTTGCAAACAATGAGTCTGTAATCGTACGCATAAATGACAGAGGTCCATATGTCAGAGGAAGATTGATAGATCTATCACAAGGAGCTGCAAAAAAGATAAGTATGCTGCATCATGGCACAACAAAAGTTAAAATAGAAACAATCATCCCTTCAGAAAACAAGATTGCAAAAACAGTGACACCTGCCCCAAAATCAAAAAATAAGAAGAATCAGCTCGCCCTTCAAACTAAAAAGCTGGAAAACACCAGCAAAGACCTTCCAGAAGAATTTTAGTTCAAGATGCCTAACTGAACAAATTTTAAACTTTTCAAAATATTTATCCTGCTGCTATGGTAATTGCCTATGCAACTTCCGTATCGTTTTGGAAATTATCTCATTACAAGAAAGTTAGCATCTGGCGGAATGGCTGAAATATTCCGCGCTAAGTTCATTGGAGAAGATGGGTTTGAAAAAAACGTTGCCATCAAAAGACTCCTGCCAGAATGGTCTGCAGACCAGAATTTCATAACCATGTTGATAGATGAGGCAAAAGCGCTTGTTCATCTTCAGCATACCAATATCGTTCAAATAATAGAGCTGGGCAAGGATCAGAACACCTACTTTCTTTCCATGGAGTTGGTTGAAGGTTTGGATTTAGGAAGGCTTTTTAATAATGCAATCCGAAATAAAATTGATTTACCTTTGAAGTTTAAACTATTTATTATTCTACAGGTTTTAACCGCACTTGATTTTGCCCATAATTCAGCCTCATCCGGCAATCTATTGAAAATAGTTCATCGGGACATATCACCGCCAAACGTGCTTTTATCTTGGAACGGAGAGGTCAAAGTTGCTGATTTTGGCATAGCAAAAGGCACGCACAGAACATATCACACAGTAGTCGCTCAGGCAAAAGGCAAGTATTCTTACATGTCACCTGAACAAGCACGTGGTGAAGACGTAGACCATAGAACAGACATCTATGCTGTGGGGATCCTGCTTTATGAGTTGATCACAAGCTCACGTTTATTTGACGGGAAAACCGATTTAGAGGTTATCGAGCAGGTTAAGAATGGAAACATACCATTAGGCAGACTTGAATCAATTGATAATGAATTAAGAACAATTGTTTTAAAATCTTTAGCGCAAGACAAACAAAAAAGACACCAGTCAGCAAACTCTCTTCTGACAGATCTGCAAACATATGCAAAAAAGAATGATCTGCTCACATCGACCTTTGAGTTTAGAGATTTTCTTAAGATCAATTTTTTAAATGAATTTTCACATGATGAAGAAGAACAGAGTATTTCCGAACAAATATACAGGAAAACAAAACCCTTACAAAACAGAAAATCCTTTCTGCCAAACATAAAATTTACTTCAAAACATATACTATATTATTCAGCAGCTTTTCTGCCGCTTCTTCTTTTTATTTTAATTCCATCCAGCTCAAACATTATTAAAACACCTAAGCCAAAAGAACCTTTAGCCTTATCTGCAATTGACCAGCCTTTTGAAAAAGACAAAAACACTCAAAATACCACAGATAAAATTCAGCCCAAAAAAACTGTTCCAGAAAGCATTGGAGGTTTTATAAACATTAATGCAAAACCATGGGGATACGTAACAATCCCGGGTTTTATACAGAAAAAAGAAACACCGATAAATAATCTTCCTATAAAAAAGGGGAAATATCTTGTAAAAGTTTATTATGAGCCAACAAACCAGTGGTTGCAGGACACAATAGATATTAAGGAAAATTCAAAGACAAACTGCCTCGCAATATTCGATGAAAACCCTCATTTTACATGCAATTCAAACAATGGCATCGCAAGTAAATTAAGGTAATGTGGATTATGGACACATGACCCCGATTTCAGTTTATTTTTTCCAAAAAAAATTTGATTCGCCCTTGACAATAAGCTTAAAAACAGCGAGACAAGAGCCGATTTTAACTTTTTAACTTTCAATTGTTGGGCAGATTCTGCTTTTCCGCAGCAACCTTTTCCAACATGACCCAAAAACAATGATAGAAATAAGATTTCACGGTCGTGGAGGTCAAGGTTCCGTAACATCAGCAGAATTAATTGCTCTTGCAGCAATAGAAGAAGGCAAATACGCGCAATCAATGCCCTCTTTTGGTCCAGAGCGAAGAGGAGCTCCGGTAGTTGCATACCTCAGAGTATCTGAAGAACAAATATTGGTCCGCGCTGAAGTTACAAAGCCAGATATCATAGTTGTACTTGATGACTCCTTAATTAAGATCATGGACGTCACCTCAGGCATAAAAAAAGGCGGGTTATTAGTTGTAAACACTAAGATGCCTTTAGATGAGGTCAAAAAACTCACCAATTTTAACGGACAAATTGCATTAGTTGATGCTTTAACCATAGCCATGGAAGAGCTAAAAGTTCCTATCACAAACACCACAATGATCGGCGCTCTTCTAAAAGCCAAAGAGTTGGTAAAGCTTGAATCCTTATTTGAGCAAATTACAAATCGTTTTAATGCAAAGCTGGCAGAACGAAATATCAATGCTTTAAAACGCGCCAATAAAGAAACCGTAATATCTTAACTTATAAAAAATTATGTCAAATCATACTTGGAAAGAGATTGAAAAAGGAGCAATTGTAAAAGAGCCGGGCAGCGCCAGAGCCTATAAAACCGGTGACTGGAGATCTCAGCTTCCAATATATGATAAAGAAAAATGTGTAAAATGCGGGGTCTGCTATCTCTATTGTCCGGATGCAGCAATAAAAATCATGCCTGATGGATACATTGAAGTTGATGAATATTACTGCAAGGGCTGCGGAATCTGCGCAAAAGAATGTTGGACCGGTGCTTTTAAAATGGTTCCTGAAGGAAGCAAAAACGATAAACAAAAGAAATAGCACATCATTAAATTAGTTTTTAGAGGTTAAAGAAACATGGCAAAAAGAATAGGAATAGAGGTTTCGTTGGCTGTTTCAGAAGCCGTAAAGATGGCAAAAGCAGATGTTGTAGCAGCTTATCCAATAACACCTCAAACTCATATCGTTGAATCTCTTGCAGAACATATTGCTAATGGTGAGCTTGATGCTGAATATATATGTGTTGAATCCGAGCACTCAGCCATGAGTGCATGCCTTGGTTCATCAGCTGCTGGCGCCAGAACATATACAGCCACAGCTGGGCAGGGCTTGGAGCTTATGCACGAGGTTGTCTATGTTGCAGCCTCAATGAGATTGCCAATCGTAATGACTGTTGCTAACAGGGCTCTTTCCGGTCCCCTTTCCGTATGGGGAGATCACTCTGATGTAATGGCAATAAGAGATACCGGCTGGATACAAATATTTGCAGAAAACGGGCAGGAAGCCTTTGATTTAACAATATGGGCATTTAGAATTGCAGAAGATAAACGTGTTTTATTTCCCACCATTGTAAATCTTGATGGATTCCATCTTACTCATGTTGTAGAACCTATTGAAATTCCAACTCAGGAAGAAGTAGATAAATTTTTACCAGAGTTTAAACTACCCACATCATTGGATCCCAGAAATCCAGTATCCATGGGCGCATTCACAATCCCTCAATTTTACACTGAAGTTAAAAAATCTCAGGCTGTGGATCTTGAAAATACAATGCCTGTAATTAAAGAAACTCTTGAAGAACTGGCCAAGGTATTTGGAAGAAAATATAATCCTGTGGAAACTTATATGGCAGATGGCGCTGAAACCCTTATTCTCACTATGGGTTCCTATAGCCAGACAGCTTCTCTGGCTGTAAAAGAACTTCGCTCTCAAGGCAAAAAAGTAGGGCAAGTAAGACTCCGACTATGGCGACCATTTCCTTTTGAAGAACTGAAACAAGCAGTTAAAGGTGTTAAAAAATTAATAGTGCTTGATAGAGCAATTTCTTTAGGCGGCCCGGGCGGGCCTGTTGCTTCTGAAATTAGAAGCGCTTTATATGATCTTCCTAATGCTCCGAATATAGTTGGCTTCATAGCAGGTTTAGGAGGAAGAGATATACTTCCAGAACAGTTTGTAGAAATGATCAATCATGGAATTGAATTAGCTGACAAGGGTCAAAAAGGTTCTTATGAAATGATGGGGGTCAGGGAATAGTGCTTTGACAATTTAATTCTCATTATGTCATTTTTTGTCATTCCGGACTTGATCTGCCCGCCATCGCAAGT
>CAZLRI010000090.1:0-8541 GCA_964561745.1 uncultured Pseudobdellovibrionaceae bacterium
ACTCCACGTGGTATAAAAAATTGTAATGAGGGTGGTTGTCCGCGCTGTAATCATTTTGTCCAGAGCGGTCAGGGTCTTTTTGATTGTGTTTGCTCGCATGCAGAAGAGAATGCAATTGTTCAGGCTGCATATCATGGCGTATCGATTAAAGGCTCAACTATATATACAACTTATTCGCCATGTTTAATTTGCACTAAGATGATTATTAATTCAGGGATTAAAGAAGTTGTTTATAGTCAGTCATATGCTATTGATAAAGTTCCATTAATGCTTCTTAAAGAAGCAGACGTGCTAGTGAGGCAGATTGGGAAGCTTGAACATGATAGTGAGATCTAAAAGTTAAGCTTGCCATGTTATGTAATGAATCAAGAAAAATCACAACAAGATCTTCGTGACTTAGGTTTTAAATGCGGTGTTGAAATACACCAGCAGCTTTTAACTTCCAAAAAGCTTTTTTGCAGATGTCCTTCAGGTGTATATTCCAAACAACATGATGCTGAAATCTTGAGACATATGAGACCCACTTTATCTGAGATGGGGACATATGACGGGTGTGCAATGATGGAGTTTAAGACCAAAAAAGAGATTCTGTATCTGCTTCATAAAGACAGTGTCTGCACTTATGAAATGGATGACACGCCGCCATTCCCAATTAATCAGGAAGCATTGGATATTGCCATAGAGATAGCTCTTTTGTTTAACTGCCAGATTGTTGATGAAGTTCATGTTGCAAGAAAACAATATCTTGATGGTTCAATTCCAACTGGATTTCAGAGAACAGCTATTATTGGCATCAATGGTTATGTTGATATTGGTGAAAAGCGAATTGGTGTAAGGCAACTCTCAATAGAAGAGGACTCATGTCGTGAGGTAGATGATAAAGGGCATCGAATTACTTTTAGGACTGATCGTTTAGGTATGCCATTAATCGAAGTTGTTACTGAACCGGATTTTGAAACTCCAGAACAAGCAGCGCTTGGAGTAAAAATTATTGGCAGACTGCTTAGGGCTACGCAAAAGGTCAGGCGCGGAATAGGTCATGTGCGGCAGGATGTTAATGTCTCTATTTCAGGTGGGTCAAGGGTTGAGATTAAAGGTGTGCCAAGATATCAGGACATTCCAGCTTTAACGCGAACAGAAGTACTTAGGCAAAAGGCATTGCTGGATCTGGCAGCCAGATTTAAAAAAATGGGGATTGCTGAAAACAATATAGATTTTTATGACAAGGATATTACGTATTCAATAAAAAATACACGTTCATTGGTGCTAAAAGAAGTTCTGTCAAAAGGCGGTTTTGTAAGAGGTATTAAGATTTCTAAAATAGCAGGGCTCTTAGATTGGAAAACAGAAGCAGGAGAGAGTTTCTCAAGTGAGATAGCTGGCAGGGTAAGAGTCATAGCTTGTCTTGATGATATCCCAAACATTTATCATACTGATCATTATCCAGATTACAACGGCTCCCATATTGACTTAAGAAGAATAAAAAATCTGTTTAATACAACAGATGAAGATGTTGTAATAATTGTATGGGGAAATAAAGCTGATACAATAACAGCCTGCGAAGAAATAAAAAACAGAGTGATTGAGGCGATCAAAGGCGTGCCAGAAGAAACACGACAACACAGAAGGGGCGGTCTAACATGTTTTGAAAGGATATTGCCCGGAGTTGATCGTATGTATCCTGACACAGATCATCCTCCTTTGGCTATAGAAGCTAAACGTGTGGACAGAATTAGAAAATTTTTACCTGAGCTGGTTCTTGATGTTTAAAAAAGATTTTCTTCAAATGGAATCCCGGCTGGTTGTGTGGAATATCTTGCTTTGTCACACTATAAAGAATTAGTGGATGACCTGATTTTAAAGGGAGTGAATGGAAAAATTATTGGCTTCTTATTTGGGCAAACAGTCAAAAATCTTGAGCAAAAGGGTGTTAATCTAAAGAAGATAAGTAGAGAGACGTGGCTTGAGCTTGTGGATGCCTGTGTTTCCAATAATGTGAAACAAAAGGATTTTAAGTGCATAATCAAGGGGTTAGCAGAAGATACTGGCTGGAATATTAGTGATATTTGTAAAAAATATAATTGGGAAGCTCGGGGTAATGTCGATAAAATGGCGGTTTGTGCGAAAAAGGTGTAATCTCCTAATATAAAAAAATACCATGCCAGTAAGATTTTGCTTGATGTAAATGAAAAAATCGTTTAAGAGCGCTTAAGTTGATCGAACGTCTGGTAGTAGACACGTTCGTAATGGTTACGAAGTAACGCGGTTATAGTATTTGAAAATATTGTTAAAGATGCTTGATCGCGGGTTTGTGTTGGGCAGACGAAATTCGATCGAAAAGGAAAGGTAGGAAAAGTATGGCAAGAGGCAAAGTAAAGTGGTTTAGTGATGCAAAGGGGTATGGTTTTATTGCTCCAGACGATGGTGGTGAAGATGTGTTCGTTCATTTCAGCAATGTTGGTGGCGATGGTTTCAAATCCCTAAAGGAAGGTCAGGAAGTAGAATTTGAAGTTACAGATGGGCCAAAAGGTAAACAGGCAGCTAATGTAACAAAAGTGTAAATATCATATTTTCTTGATACACACGAAGATGCCCGATGAAAAACATCGGGCATTTTTTTGTGCGAGGAGAAAAACATTTGATTTTAATGATTTGCTATGATAACGTACATTACTTGCTGAACAGTGATGTTACAATAGATAAGGCTATAAACCTTCCACATAAAATTTCATTATAAAGAGAAGCTCTTATGAGACTAAAAACATTAGAAACAGTAGGATTTAAATCATTTGTTGATCGTACTGTTGTTAATTTTGAGAACAATGTTACGGCAATAGTAGGACCTAACGGGTGTGGTAAATCAAATATAGTAGATGCCATCCGGTGGGTTATGGGGGAACAGTCAGCTAAGCATCTTCGTGGTAATGCAATGGAAGATGTTATTTTTGCTGGTTCTGCTGCCCGTGAGGCAGTTGGAATGGCTCAGGTTTTTCTAACATTTGACAATAGTGATGGTAGGGCACCGGCAGATTACGCAAATGTTAGCGAAATAGAGGTAGGAAGGCGCTTATATCGGTCTGGTGAAAGTGAATATTTCATTAATAAAACACCATGCCGTCTTAAAGATATAGTAGACCTTTTTCTTGATACTGGTGTTGGCACTAAAGCTTATTCAATTATTGAACAGGGGATGGTTGGTAAGGTGGTTTCTTCAAGACCAATTGATAGGCGGCTTTTGATAGAGGAAGCAGCTGGTATTTCAAAATTCAAATCCCGTAAAGAAGCTGCATTAAGAAAGATTGATTCTACTAAATCAAATCTGTTGAGGCTCGCTGATTTAATGACTGAATTGCAGAGGCAGATTAATTCGCTTAACAGGCAGGCAAAAAAGGCGGAACGATATCAATATATTGCTACTGAATTAAAAGAACGCGAACAAGCTTTGGCGCTTTTGCGATATGATGATCTTGTAAAATCAGCTTCAAATCTCGAACTTGAAAGAACAACTATAACAGAAAAAGAAACATTAATATCTTCAGAACTTTCAAAATTTGAAAATGAAATTGAAGAACTGAAATTGTCATCAGCTGAAGTTGAGAGAGATTTAGAAAAGGTTCAGGAAGATTATTATGGTACTAGCCAGTCTATTAAACTATGCGAATCTGAAATTACGCATAAGACAAAAGGAGCAGAGGACCTTCTTAGCAGAAGCGAATCTCTGGAAGAGGAACTGGTAAGCTTAAAGGAACGGCTTAAGCTTATCTCCGAAAGACTCCATGTTTCAAATCAGGAAAAGGTTGAAGCTGATTGTTCAGTTGAAACACTTGTCCAATCTGTTGAAAAACTTGAGCAGGAGACAAACTCTCAGAGCGAGCTTAAACATAACTTGGAAGATGAGATAGATGAGATGCGTGACCAATTGATGAAAGACGCAACAGCTTATTCTGAGTTAAAGGTTAATATAGAAAATCTTGGCAGAAGAACAGTAGAGATTACAGGGCGTATTGCAAAGAACCAATCTGAGGTAGATGCATTAAATCGCAGAAAAGAAGAATTAACAGGTGAAACTGGTGAGTGTCAGAAAAAAATAGAAGATGTTCATGGGTTAAGAGAGAGAATAAATAACGATATTGCTACAAAAAAGAATAAACTTGATGAAATATCGACATTGCTCTTAATAGCTGAAAAACATAATCAGTCGTTGCAGGCAAGAGAGCATGCTACAAGGAGTAAGCTGGAGTCTCTTGAGGAGTTGCGGAGAAATCTTGATGGCTATCGTGAAGGTGTGAAAAGTGTTTTGTTAAGATCAAAGCAGGTTAAAGAGGAATTTAAGGGGATTTTGGGGACAGTTGCAGATATTATTGAAACAGACCCAACTTATGAAACAGCAGCCAGCGCTGTTTTAGGAGACCGGTTGCAATATGTTGTTGTTGAATCGCATAATCAGGGCGTGGAGGCGGTTGAATATCTAAAAACCGCATCAACTGGAAGAAGCTCATTTATTCCTTTGTCAGTCAGAAATACCTTTATAGAAAATAATGTTCCGCAAGGTGAAGGAATTATCGGACCTCTAACTGATTATGTTAGATTTTCAGATGACTATAAACACATTGCTCGATTTCTTTTTAGCGATGTTGTGGTTGTAAATTCCCTTAAAGAGGCAATCCAGACATGGGAGTCTCTTGAATCAAATAACACATATGTAACGCTGGGCGGTGAGGTTTTAAGCCCACCAGGTGTAATTACTGGCGGTAAAGGTGGTGATGAAGACGCGGGTTTTATCGCGCAGAAAAGAAGGATAAAAGAGCTCCAGTATGAAATTTCCGTACTGGAAGTTGAACTTGAAAAATCTACTGAAGAGTTAAAAACACTATCTGAAACTAAGACAAATGTAGAAGGAGAATTAGAGGAATTAGAAAAGAATTTGCATAATCTTGAAATAAATCTACTTGGTCGCCAGCATGATCTAAATGGCCGACAGGAAGAGTCCTCTCGCCTTGATTCTGAACATGATGGTCTTGTTGTTGAAATCGCAGAACTTTTAGATAACAAAAATAAATGTGAAAAGGAATATAGTGAAAGCTCTGAAAGACTTGTTATTATTGATCAAAGAAGAAGCAATCTCGAGTTATCTATTGAAGATAAAAATAAAGAGCTTGATGGTATTAGCGATGAGTTAATTGATCGTGAAAAACAGCTTGTTGAGTTAAAGGTTTCGATGGCTCAGGCTGAAAGCAGGCAAACAACTTTAACCAGAGAGATAGAACAAGGTCTTGATCAGAAAACTGAAACATCTGTTGATATAGCAAGAAAAGAAGATGAGATAACAACAGGAAGGCAGAAGATTGTTGTTTTGAGGCGTGAAGTTGATGAGAGGAAAGATCTTCTTAAATCACAAATTCTTAAATTAGAAGAGCTTACAAAGGCGCAGCAGGAACTTCAAAATAAATATTCTAATGCAACCACAGAGATAAGAAATAAGGAGCTTTCGACCAGAGAATTGCGAATGCAAAGAGACGAGGCTATCAAACTAATACATGACAGTGATTTAAAATTAACAGAAGCAAGAGAGAAGATCAGATACCTTGTTGAAAGTATGTGTGAGCGCTATAGGATGGATCTTCCGTCATTAGAAAGATCTAATCTTAACAGAGATATAGATATTGAAGCAGAGGAGTTGGCAATTGAGGATCTTAAGTCCAGAATAGATAAGATAGGAGCTGTTAATGTTGATGCTATAAAAGAATATGAAGAACTTTCTTTAAGATATGAGTTTATTGACAAGCAACATTCAGATCTTACAGCTTCGCTGGAATCGCTAAAACAGGCTATTTCAAAGATTAATAAGATAAGCAAACAGAGGTTCATACAGACCTTTGATAATGTGAATGAAAAGTTCAGAGAAGTTTTCCCAAGGTTTTTTGAAGGTGGAAAAGCCAAGCTTATCTTAGCAGAAGAGGTTGATTTGTTAGAGAGCGGAGTTGAAATAGCAGTGCAGCCACCGGGAAAGAGGCTTCAATCAATAACATTGCTTTCAGGTGGAGAAAAAGCATTAACAGCAATTGCTTTTATTTTTTCAATATTCTTAACAAAACCATCGCCTTTCTGTTTGCTAGATGAGGTTGATGCTCCTTTGGATGATGCCAATGTTGATCGATTTAACAATATGATCAGGGCTATGACTGATTACTCGCAGTTTGTATTGATTAGTCATAATAAACGAACAATGGAGCTAGCTGATGTACTTTATGGTGTTACAATGCAGGAGCCTGGCACATCAAAGATAGTTTCGGTTCGTTTAAATAAAGAGAATATTACTGACTCTGATGTTCAATTGGAAAGCGTTGTAGCATAATAAAATATGGGTTGATGTATTTATTTTCCGAATTCAAATGACAAGCACACAGGTTTTTAGTTGGTCAATTTTGTTTGGTGGAATCACCTTCTTTTTTCTGGGGTTAAGGGGAGCGAAGGGAGAATTGCAGGTTCTGACCGGCGATCGATTAAGAAAGACTTTAAGTGTTGTTGCAAATAATCGTTTCAAAGCCTTTGGATTAGGCGCTTTTATAACCTTCTTTTTTCAAAGTTCCGGAGCAACCAGTGTTTTGCTGATAAGTCTGGCAGATACTGGTCTCATCAATTTGAATCAAGCTATAGCAATGCTTCTGGGGGCAGACCTTAGCACAACAGTAGTTGTGATTCTTTTGTCTATTAAGAAGATCACTGACATGGCTTTAGCCATTGTTGTATTTGGCTTTTTTATTCAGGTTTTATTTAAACAAAAAAAAATCAAGTCCATTGGCTCGATTATATTGAACTTCGGTTTTATATTTTATGGTATGTTTCTTATGGTATCTGTTGCTGCTCCCTTAAAAGACAGCCAAGTCGCTGCTCAGGTCTTTGCATATTTTTCCAACAATCCTTTTGCAAGCTTAGTTTTGTCAACGATAATTGCTGCAGCTGTACATTCAGCAGGCATGATCGGTATAACCATTGCTCTTGCATTTGCCGGAACCATATCTTTTGAAATGGCAGTTCCTCTTGTGCTTGGAGCAAATTTAGGTACTTGTGTAACTGCCATAATGGTATCATTTGGTTCTGCAACAGAGGGAAGAAGAATAGCAGCAGCACACACTACGGCAAAATTATTTGGTATTTGTCTGGCGTTTCCTTTCATAGGTCAAATTGTCCAGTTTGTTAATTATGTGTCAGTGTATCTTTCAAAGATTATAACAACAATAGATGCTAATATTGCTGGAAAAATTGTTTTAACACACATTTTCTTTAATGTAGCGCTGGCTGTTGTCATGCTTCCTTTGGTTGGAGTTCTTTCGCGCTTTGTATGTTTGCTGATGCCTGAACCTCCTTCTAAAAAAGAAGAAGAGTTTAAACCCCTTTATCTTGATAAGGCAGCATTGGAAACTCCGGCTATAGCTTTTGCGCAAGCAAGAAGAGAGATATTGCGAATTGCTACAATAGTACAGAAGATGTTTGATAATTGTTTGAGAATGTTTTCACGAGGGGAAGATACCGAAGTAGCGATAGAGGATATTCAATCTGATGATGATAAAGTTGATATTCTTGATAAAGCTATAAGATTTTATTTAGCTAAATTATCTACGGAGAAACTTTCAGAGGAACAGGGTAGTTCGCATATGAAACTTCTTTCCATTACAAGTGATCTTGAGGAGATCGGAGATACTATTTCAAGAGAACTTGTTATGCTTGCTAAAAAGAAGATTGTTTGGAAACGAATTTTTTCAGATTCTGGCTGGAAGGATCTGCGCGAATTTCAGCGTAAGGTAGGAGAGAATTTTAATTTAATGGTTTTGATTTTAACAGAACCTTCAGAAGAGCTTTCTGTAAAAGTTTACAAGCATGAGAAACATATTGATGAAGTGGAACAGCAATTAAGACAATCGCATTTTAACAGGTTGCATGAAGGTCTTAAAGAATCTTTTGATACAAGCTCGATTCATTTGGATATACTTGGAAATCTAAGAAGGATCAACTCAAAGTGTTCCCGTATAGTCAGAATAGCTATGAACAATAATTCTCATTCCAAATAATGTTTATTCCCTCAAGTGTGAGAGAAGGTATTATATCAACATTTTGATTTATTGATTTGCTGATAATTTTAGAAAAGCCGCCTGTTAAAATAACCTTAATCTTTTTGTTTTTGGTTTCCTTTCTTATTTTATCTAAAATATTATTAACAAGCCCGATGTAGCCATGAAATATCCCTGCTTGCATAGATTCCACAGTATCTTGCCCGATTATCTTTTTTGTTTTGATAAGATCTGTTTTAGGTAGTTTTGACGTTTTTTCAGGCAAAATTTCATTAAAGACCTGTATCCCGGGTGTAATAACTCCACCGATGAATTCTCCATTATTATTTACATAATCAAAAGTAGTGGCAGTGCCAAAATCAATAACAATAGCAGCCTGAGCATACTTTGCATATGCTGCTACAATGTTTGCAATTCTGTCTGCTCCTATTTTTTCAGGATTTCTAATACTTGTTTTAAGGCTGGCAGTTTT
>CAZLRI010000091.1:0-8534 GCA_964561745.1 uncultured Pseudobdellovibrionaceae bacterium
TGTGAAACTACCTCCCATTGCTACAATCGGTCATTTTGTTTTGCGGGAGCTATATTCTTGATTAAATCCCTCTCGAGATACTTACAATAATCGGATATATCCTTTCCACTCCAAGCCCTGCCAAAAACCATATCGGCGCATAAGGCAAATATACAAGACCATTAATTGAATATTTTGCTGGATAGTTCCAGATAGATATCCTTAATTTGCTTAAAACTAATCCGCACACATATTCAACAACAAAGAACGCTAACATATAAATTATACCCCTCACAAACCACGGGAAACCTCCAATTCTAAATGCTATTAAAGGAAAGATAAAAGCTATTAAACCATAAATAGGAAACATCCAAATAGAAACTTCTCCCCTTAGCTCATATGAGCGATTCAATAAAAGATTTTTTAATGCGCCAAAGACAACCTCGCCCAACAATCCACAAAATCCAAAAATGATAAATTGCTTTAACATAAATTCCTCTCTTATTGTTTAATGTGTCCTATTATAAATACTACAATTAATATTGTCATCCTCGGACTTTCCACCAGAAGCGAATCAGTCCTTTGCCTGAGATGCGAGATCCAGAAAAAACTTGAAAAGACTAGATTCTCGTGTCAAGCACGAGAATGACAAGTTGATTCACAAGAGTGACAAACACTAACAATGGTGTTATTTCATAATTTGTTATAGAACACAATTATGTACGATTTTAATAAAATAAACAGCTCATTTGATCTGATCGATAAGAACGATGATAGAATTGAAACTTATCGGGAAGACACTATGATGCGAGGCGACCCTGATGCTGTGCTTCGCGCCAGAGATGAAAATGAAGTCAAAGAAGCTCTGATCTATTGCAACAAAAATAAGATACCAGTAACAATCTCAGCCTCACAAACATCCATGACCGGCTCATCTGTTGCAAATAATGGTTTGCTAATAAGCATTGAAAAGCTGGATGGCGTGATTGACATAAACACAAAAGAATCTCCTCCAAAAGCTGTGGTAAAACCCGGCACAGTCGTAGCTGACCTTCAATCTGCAGTTGCCAGCCAAGGTTATTTCTACCCTGTTGCACCAACTTCCAGAGATGAATGCCGCATAGGAGGAAATGTCTCAACTAATGCAACTGGTGAGGATTCATTTAAATACGGACCTATCCGTAAATATATAAATCAAATAAAAGTAATTCTACTTGATGGATCAGAAAAGATACTTAAACGAAAACTTGATGAGAGCCCTTCTCTTGAACTTAATAAAGCTGGTTATTTTGCAGACTGGAAAAATCCAATAGATCTATTTGTCGGGTCTGAAGGGACACTTGGTTTTATCTCTGAAATAACTCTTAACCTACTTCCAAAATCTCCTGAGTTTTTCTCCGCGCTTATTCCGTTTCCTTCAAATAAAAATGCTCTGGAGTTTCTTGTCAAAACTGTACTGGCAAAAATAAAAAACCTGCGCACAATTGAATATATTGATTCTGGCGCTCTTAGCGCAATGAAAACATACAAAGCAATATACAAATTCCCAGACAAAGCAAAAGCGCTTTTGTATATTAAAGAAGAGTTTAATACTGAAAAAGAGCTGTCTCAGCTCCTTGAAAAACTATATAAATCAGTGACTGCTTCAACATCATCCTATTTTGCAGATTCAATTGTAATAGCAGACAGCCCTAAGAAAAAAGAGGATTTTAGATTGTGGAGACATAGGATCCCTGAAATGGCAAATGAGCATGGTCGTGAATACTGGAAAAATGGAGGAGGTAAAGTAGGTGGAGATTGGTGGGTTCCAATTAACAAACTTCTCAAGATGATGGATTTCTTTTATAGTGAAGCTGAAAAAACAAAACTCCCTTATATGGCATATGCACATCTTGGAAGAGGACACCCTCATACAAACTTACTTGCATGCAATCCAAAGGAAAAAGAGATAGCACAGGAAATGGTAATTCGATGTTGCAAGATGGCAGTAAAATTAGGCGGTGGGGTTGCTGGCGAACATGGGATTGGAAAGCTTCATACAGACCTGATGCCAATCCAACACACAAACAGCACTATACAAAAGATGATAAAATGGAAAAAGGAGTATGATCCGAATTTTATTTTAGGAAGAGGAAATCTTTTTAATCCAAAAATAATATGAAAAAAATAAAAACATACTTAAAACTCATTTTTCTTTCTTTGGTATCATTGGCTATTGTTATAGGTTTTTCTAAAACAAATGTGTT
The DNA here is from genome assembly GCA_964561745.1 of uncultured Pseudobdellovibrionaceae bacterium. Lineage (GTDB taxonomy): Bacteria > UBA10199 > UBA10199 > 2-02-FULL-44-16 > DYJF01 > CAZLRI01. The sequence goes on from CAZLRI010000091.1 coordinate 2,226, forward strand.
TGAGAGTATTGATAATTGGACCTTTGACATAAGACAGATTGCATTTGCTCCTGACACGATCGCTTCTTCTAATATTGTTATGGTGTGGCTTGATGAAGGAACAATGAAGAATCTTCCATACAGGTCACCTGTTCCAAGAGATTTTCTTGCAACCCTTAATAACGCCCTTGTAAAGACCGAGCCCAAAATCATAGCATATGACATCTTTTTTAAAGACCCTTCATTCTCTAATGAAGACATAGTTTTCGCAAGAAGTCTAAGTCTTGGACCATGCTATGCTGTTATGCCAATGAGAATTGGCGGGTGTGAAGAAAAAAATGGTGAGACTAATTCCACAGGGAAGGGAAGCCTAAAAGATTGTGTTGATCTACCTCTACCTTTATTTAAAAATTCCTTAAAAGGATTGGGGTTGGCTGATCTCCCGTTTAATGCATTCGACTCTATTGTGCGATTTTCAAAATTTGAATTTTCAACTGACCTTGGAATAACTCCATCAATTGCAGCTATTATCTTTGAAAATATCCAAGAAGAAAAAGCAATTGATGTCATAAGCAATCAAAAGCCCTGGCCATCTTTTGGACCATTTAAACTAACTCCATTTGTTGGAAATAATCAAAAAACATTCATACGTTTTGCAGGCCAACCCGGAGAGATAGGCAGTAAAACAAATACATTTCCAACCTATCCTGCAAGCCTTGTTGCCAAGGGCGTTCTTCCGCAAACATGGTTTAAAGACAAAATAGTCTTGGTTGGTGCTGCATATCAGGATCTAGAAGATGCTTTTCTTACACCCTATTATGCAAGATCCACAAACTTTACCAGAATGAACGGGGTTGAAATACACGCAAATATTTTATCCAACTTACTCACCAAACAGTTTTATTATACTCTGCAAAACTGGCAAACAATACTCTTAAGCCTTTTGTTTATCTTGATTATAATATCTGCGACTTCTAATTTATCTCTAATAAAATCTACTCTAATTTTAATTTTAGCCTCTGGTGCATATATTTTTCTTACAATATTGGGTTTTAAAAGATCTGGAATAATACTCCCATTTGTATTTCCGCTAAGCAGCGGGCTGGTAAGCTTTGGAGTTGGAATAAGCTTTAGGTCATTAACTGAGGGAAGGCAAAAAAGATGGCTAAAAGGAGTGTTCTCACAATATGTTCCGCCAGCTGTTGTAAATCAAATGACAGAACACCCTGAGCTGGTAAGGCTGGGTGGTGAGAATCGTTATGTTACAAGCCTCTTCTCTGACATTGCATCATTTACTTCAATTTCAGAAAAACTCTCCCCTACAGCTCTGGTAAAATTCCTTAACGATTATTTAAGTAAGATGAATGAAATCCTGTTTCGATATGGTGGAACAATAGACAAATATGAAGGTGATGCGATTATTGCTTTTTTCAATGCACCGGTTGACCTTCTCCAACATGAGCTTGCAGCAACAAAATCAGCTATTGAAATGCAGCAAGCAAGCCTTGAAATGACAAACAAGTGGCAAGATACATTAGGATATCCTATTGTAACGCGAATTGGTTTGAACACTGGACCAGCAGTTGTTGGAAACATGGGTTCATCTGATCGGTTTGATTATACAGCAATAGGTGACACAATAAATCTTGCAAGCAGGCTTGAGGGCACAAATAAATTCTACGACACAAGGGTTATGGCATCTGAAATCACAGTTAAAGGTATTGATGATTCTATAATTGTAAGGCCAATAGATCGCGTCAGAGTTAAAGGGAAAAAAGAAGCAATCCTTCTTTATGAAATAATGGGGCAAAAATCAGAATCTATTGATAGTTCACAGCTAATTGATCTGGCAAAACTATTTACACAAGCATATGAGCTGTTTGAAAAACGAAATTTTGATCAAGCAAAAACAATTCTTGAACAGATTAATGTAAAATACAAACAAGATGGCCCGACAAAAATTATTTTTGAAAAATTAGCTAGAGCAAAACAAGATTCTAATTGGGATCTTGTCACAGAGATGATTTCAAAGTAAAGTAAGTCGGTCGATGGTTTTTAAACCAAACACCGATAATCAAAGATCAACGCTTAACTCCGGAGGTTATATGAAAAAGATGTGTTTATTTTTTACTGTTATTGGAATTTTTATAACAGCCAACGTGTTTGCATCTGCTGTAATTGTTGATGTTAAAGGCAAAGCTTCCATAAAACTTCCTGATGGAAAATCATTGTCACCTGATATTGGCATAGATCTGCCTGATGGCACTAAAATAAGAACAGACGATACGTCTTCTTTGTCGTTAATGCTCATGAATGGAACAATAGATGATATCTCTGGAAAACAAAGCTATACAGTTGGCGCTACTGCGAATGATGGACAGAAAAAAACTGTACTACAGGGAATTGCTCTGGCAATGAATGAAATATCAAGCACTGGATCAGGTGCAACAGTTCATGGAATGGTAAAGATGACAAACTTAGGCCCTGAAGGTCCAAAACCCACTTTTGCTCCAATTCCAGGATCGCTTGGTCCACAAGGTACATATCCGGTAAATATTGCCTTAGAACCAGTTGATAGAATAACTTTTCGCTGGGAAGTAGGATCTAAAATTGATTTTACAAATCCTTATGTAATAATTGAAAATGACAAAAAGAAAATAATTGCAACATCCCCTATAACTCCAATATCAACAGAAGTATCCATAAAGAACTCTTTAATGAAATTACAACCCGGACAGCGTTATGCTTGGCGTTTTGCCTCTAATGAAAAAGGCAAATATCTTGGCAAAAGCAGAAAATTTAATTTCAGCATTTTATCCATTCCTAAAAAAAAGACGTTTAACGAAGATTTGGCTAAATTAAAAACAATGAAAATATCAGATGACGGCAAACTGTTTTTATCTGCACAGCTTTATTTTAGCTATAAAATGTATGATAAAATGGTCGAATGTTTATTGCAACTTTGGGATAAAAATAAAACCGATGTTATTAAAAAAGAACTTTTTATGGCTTATCAAAGAATGGGACAAACAAAAGAGGCAATGAAATATCAGTAATGGAAAAAGCAGGCTAAGGGGAAATAACTATTTGTTTTTATTGAATTTATTGTTCGCTATGCACCATACATCCCTAAATGCACACCTTCTATGGAGTATAGTCAAGAAAGTTGTTATTTATAAAGTAGAAAAAGTTAACAACTTTTTTGACCTTACATCGATAATAAAAATAGATTTCACACATTTTAAACAGTACCAAAAATAAGGAGATTTTTATGATCGGTTGCGGAGAAGCTGTGAGAATTGACTTGCGCGGAGAGCTCCAAGCGCATGACATTAACACAAGTGAAATGCGAGGGAAAAATTGTGAACTACTCCATCCACCCAACCGTTCGATCATTAAGATTCATTGTGACAATGATGAAACCTATATGAGTTCAAATAACGAAAATGATAATCTGGGGTATAATTTCTTTATCGATCGTGATGTTAAAACAATTACCCGATATTCTCAATCTATTGCAAAAAAATGGTGTCGTAGATATTGCGAACCTACAGAGGGTTGTCTTCCCCGCTGCGAACTTGATTCTACAAGATTACCTGCCCTACCTTACCAAGTGGACGCACTAATTCATGATCTGGATCAATTAAGAGAAAGATCTGCTATTTGTAGTACTACTGGCAATCTTGGATCAAATGAATTTAGACACATGCTAGCAAGCTTGGTTCGTTTTTTATGGAATTGAGCAAATCTATAAAATAATGATTCCTCATCAACGCAGTCCTCTTTGCCGACATTTTGTTAAAAAATAGATATCAATTTCCCTTTAATGAATATCTCAAAGAAATGGTGATTGGGTCTGGATAAAATGGAAGGGGAGAGCTTTTTTTGATTGTTTCAATTGCTGCGCTATCTAAAACTCTACTACCAGATGTTTCAATAATATTTACATCTCCAACACTCCCGCTTGGATTAATAGAAAACATGACCCTTGGAACGCCTTCTAGGCTTTCTCTTCTTGCCTCCTCAGGATAGTATTTTCTTTTATTAATCCTTCTTACAATCTGCAACAAACGCGGGTCTCCAGCCCCACGTGTCTTTGAATCACCAAGTTCGCTATCTGAGCCAGACATTGCTTTTCCTTTAACTTCCTTAGTTGAAAAAGATTCCCCACCTTTGTAAAGGGGGGTCAGGGGGGATTTTCGAGACCGATGTTCATTGATTATTCCTCCCCCATTTATTTCACCCTTTGCTCCAACCAGCGCCACTTCAACAAATCCGTCTCCTGCATTATCTACAATATAATAATATAATGACCATCCGGCTATGCATGCAAAAATCGCAAGGTGGACTATAAAAGAGGACAAAACTGATTTTATTCCAATTTTTTTCATAGATTAATACAGATATCGAAAAGATTAATTTTTCTGGATCCATGGATCAAGTCCGAGGATGACAGCCTAATGGAACATAATACGGGATGCCTGTTAAATCATTAATTCCAACATAAACATCTGTTTCAAAAACAGACTTTATATTTGCGTATGTTATTACTTTATTTGGAGAACCATCGGCAAATATTTCTCCATCCTTAATTAATACAACACGATTACAAAACGTTGATGCAAGATTGATATCATGGACCACAGAAACAACAGTAATATGATCCTCCCTATTTTTCTTTTTCAAGAGATTATATAACTCAACCTGATATTTTATATCCAAAAACACAGTTGGCTCATCCAGCAATAACACCTGTGGTTCCTGTGCCAAAGCCCTTGCAACAATAACACGCTGTCTCTCCCCTCCTGAAACTTCATGTATCGACCGGTTACAAAACTTCAACACATCCATCTCTCTCATCACATCTTTTACAACATCAAGATCTTGTTTTGATTCAAAACCAAAAAATGGAACAAACATTGACCTGCCCATTAAAACAATCTCAGATACAGAAAATGAAAAAGGCATAACACTATTCTGCGGGACAACAGCAACTATTCTTGCTCTTTGATAATCACTTAATTCTCCTGCTTCGATCCCCTGCATCTGAACGCTACCTATGTCTGGTTTTAATGTCCCTGCCAACAACTTAATAAGAGTGCTCTTGCCAGAACCGTTTGGTCCAAGCACTCCTATAAACTCACCTTCTATAATATTCAAACACACATCTCTTAAAACCGGTTCGCCTTTATCATATGCAAATGTAATATTCTTTGCTCTTAGCATATCTATATAAAAACCTGCTGTTTCTTAAGTAAAAACATAAACACTGGTGCTCCTATTAGGGCTGTGATTACACCAACCGGAAGCTCTGTGCTAAAAGTTGTATTTATTAATATTGTTCTGCTGATTGTATCTGAAATTATCAAAAATATTGCCCCAAAAAATCCTGAAGCTGGTATTAAAAGTCTGTTATCTGGCCCAAAGACTAATCTAACAATATGTGGAATAAACAAACCCACAAAGCCTATTAACCCTGATAATGCCACTGATGTTCCTACCATAAGCGAGCTTGCAAAAAACACCATAATTCTTAATCTATTGGAATTAACTCCAAGATGCATTGCCTCTTCATCGCCAAGAGTTAATACATTTATGTTTTTACCTAAAAATGTGAGCATTAAAAAACCAGCTAATATTAAAATCGAAGCGCTAAGCAATGAATTGTAACTAATTGCCCCAATATTCCCTATCAAAAGAAAGATGATCTGATATGCCTGCTCCATTGTTACAATTGAATTAATAAAAAGAATAATGGCAAAACAAAAGGCATTAAATATTACACCTGTCAGCAAAAGCGTGTGTGACGGCAATCTGCCCTTTGTTTTTGCAATGGCAAAAATAAGAAACATGGATATAAGTGAAAAAATAAATGATAAAATAGATGTTCCTATAAATGGAAGTCCCAGACCTACTGCAATTACGCTTCCGAGAGCAGCTCCACCTGAAACGCCTAAAATATAAGGATCTGCCAGAGGATTGCGAAGCAATGACTGATATGCGCCCCCTGAAGAAGCAAGAGATAAACCAACAAGACCGGCTAATAAAACCCTTGGCAATCTGGAAGTAAAAAATATTGCTGAATCTTTGCTTCCATAATCTTTAAATACTTTTAATAAATCGATCTTCTGTCCTCCAATGTTCACAGCAATTACAATCGTTAGCAAAAGTAGAAGAAGCAAAGCTATATTAATCAAAATCCATTTTTGTTTGGTTAAATATTTCATATTTAAAATCGTTGTGCGGTTTGCGTCATTCGTACATCGTTCGTCTTTTAGTATAGCCCCCGCAAAACAAAATGACCAACTCTGCACATGAGTGATAAGAGAG
>CAZLRI010000092.1:0-8440 GCA_964561745.1 uncultured Pseudobdellovibrionaceae bacterium
CTTTTCAAAATACTAAATCATACTTAAAAAAATTACTGTCGGATTAAGGTTCAAAACCTGATGTTTTTTAGATAACCTGCTGAAATAATTAGGTATTTAATTGTAAATCCTTCCCCCTTGAGGGGGGAAGCTTCACCCTCCCCTTGCCCCTCCCATCAAGGGAGGGGAATTTTGAAATAAGGGCAAGGATCAGTTTGGGAAAGGGAGAGGTCTTTGACAGTTCCCATCTTTAGCAGAGGCTTTAGCCTGCGGCTACCATAACAATCCACGATTCACAAACAACGCCCCTAAATCAGAACTCAACCCCCCAATTCTAATATATACCTCTAAAATTAATCCAATAATATCAATTAGTTATAAAGCAGACTATTTGGTCCCAATCTTGCTTCTATACAATAGATCTAGGCGTCTATTAGATTCTCAAAAAAGGCGCGCACAAGTGCTTGTAATCAATGTAAGCTCGTTCAAAAATCCGAACCAGCTTACATTGAACAATCACTAGGGCGAAAAAATGAAACTAAAAGATAAAAACATTTATAGTATTCCAATAAATCTGCATAAAAAAAGAGCTCTGCTCTTAACTATTGTAGTTATTAGTTACTGTTTATTTATTCCACGCATCATCTCATTTTTTGAACCTCAAAATATCGCAGAGAGTGGTTTTCACAAATACAAACCAATTATCATTGAAATGGCAAACATTTATAATGTTCCACCTGATCTTGTTGCTGCAATGATAAAAACAGAATCAGATTTCAGGCATAATGTTGTATCATCACAAGGTGCAAGAGGTCTAATGCAGGTGCTGCCATCTACAGCAAAATCATTGCAAATAACAAACCTGCACGATCCAAAGGAAAATATCCGCGCAGGCACAAAATATCTAAAGCAATTAATCAATCAATTTAATGGAAATATCAAACTTGCAGTTGCTGCTTATAATGCCGGACCTACTGCTGTAAAGAAACATGGAAATGTTCCACATTATAAAGAGACCATGCGTTATGTAAGCAAGGTATTAAAGTACAAAAAACAATTTAAAACTTCATTTGTTATGTAATTATTTTGTAACTTCTCAATAAGTTGAGGCGGTTTGTCATCCCTGCGTCCGCCATAGGACGGATCAGCCTCTGGCTGAAAGGCAGGGATCCAGAGGCACTTGAATTATAACTGGATTCCCGCCTACGCGGGAATGACAAATGTGTATATTTACCTCAACTTATTGAGAAGTTACATTATTTTTTCTCCCCGAAAATTTGTGCTGAGAAAATCTCGATTTTTGTTTCTTTATCTTTCCATGCATCATGAGGCAAGCCTGCCTTCTCACATGTATGTTCAAGAAATGTTTCCCTATCCCAACCATATTCAGTTGCGACCTGAGGAAGAAGCACGCCCTGATTAAATCCACACCTCATTAATATGCCATGTTTACCAACTTCAATTTTGTTTATATCATCTATTGTCTGCAAAGGAGAAAGAACAGATATCTCAATATCTATAAGTGCAAGTTCGCTTTCTTTCACAGGATCAAACCGAGAATCTTCTGAACATGCAGCTATTGACATATCTCTTATGGTTTCAATTAAAGGTCCTCTTCCTACCATACAACCAATACATCCTCTTAGTTGACCATTTTTATGTAAAGTAACAAACGCCCCAAGACTTTCTATTAACAAACCGCTCTCTTTTGGCACTTCCTGTTGTGTTCCATTCTTTACCCAGAGAACAATTGTATCTCTTGCCAGTTTAAGAAGCTTTTGTTCCTCATCATGTGATAAAAATAAATTCATATATTTTCCTTCCTATAAAATAATGCTGCATGTTAATGTTTGTCATTCTCGTGCTTGACACGAGCATCCAATCCCTTGAAGATTTTTCTAGATCCCGTGTCTCCGCCGAAGGACGGATCAGCCTCTGGCGGAAAGCACGGGATGACAAGTTTAGTCGCATGTAATAGTGTAATGCCTATATCAACAAGCAACTAAAAATGTGCAACGAAAATATTGATTTCCATAATACTATCTGATAGGAAACATTATCAAAATGCTAACTAGGCGATATTTAACATATTTTTTCTTGGTTTTCGTATTCCTATTTTGCATAGGTTCATTAAAAGCTAATCAAGAAACTACCACCCCCAATAAGAAGCTAATCTTATCAATGGAAGATTGCGTCAAATTGGCTCTTGAAAATAATGAAAAGTTAAAAGGTATGGGGCTTGCCATTCAAGCTGCTGAGAACCAGCGAAAAGAAGCAAATGCCGCTTTCTGGCCGATATTTGAATATGAATACAGAGTAGCTCCTGTGCCAACAGATGCAACAAGAGCGTTTGATTCATTCTTCGAAGGTCAACTTGCGTTTTTTAACAGCATTAGATTTAAAACAATAGTTCCTTTATTTGCCTCAGGACAAATGAGAACAGCTGAGAAACTTGCCAACGGAGGAGTTATTGCAGCAAATGAAAATAAAATTAAAGAACAGGAAGATGTAACATATCAGGTTACACAATTATATTATGGAATACTTTTAGCTTCTGAACTAGACAGCTTATTATTAGATTCAATAAAAAAAATAGATACTAAGCTGAAAGAGGAAGAAGCTAAGGAAACACCTGATTACTCACCAATAGAACTTTTGAAATTAAAAGTTTTTAAAATAGATCTTGAAAAAAGATTGGCTGAGACAAATCAGAATCGCGATCTGGCAAAAGAAGGATTGAAAATTCAAATCGGCGCTGGACCAGAAGATGAAATAGAGCTTATTTCAAAATCACTAAAACCAGAGGTCGTCAATCTCGCATCTATGGAAGAATATCTAAATGCATCCCTAGAACACAGACCTGAATTTAATCTTTTAAATATTGGTGTTGAAACAAAAAAAATGCAGTACAAACTTGAAAAAATGAAGCTTGGTCCAAAAGCAGGCGCAGCTTTCTTTATAGATGTTGGCAGAACTCACCGAGAGATAAAAAATCTTGGGATGAAAGATGACTATAATGATCCGTTCAACTATTCAAGGGCAGGAGTAGGGATTCAAATATCCGGCACACTTGATTTTCATGGAGCATTAGCAAGGATCAAAAAAACAAAAGCAGAATATTTTAAGGCTGTCTGGGATAAAGAAATAGCCAGTAAAGGATTACAGCTGGAACTGAAAAAATCTTTTCTAATTGCCAAAAACGATAAGGAAAATGTCACAAGGGCAAAAAAAGCAGAATCTCTGGCACATCAAATGCTTTTTTTATCAAAATCAAATTTTGATATCGGCATAGGCGAAAAAAACGATTACACCGAAGCATTACAACTCGTTCTTGTTACAAGAGGGCAATATTATAAAGCTGTATTTGATTACAACGTAGCTTTAGCAGATCTCCAGCAAAAGGTAGGTTGGATTAATTATGAACACTTGACAAAACACCCCAACATTCCTGAATATGAGTTTTTCAATTATGATGAAGAAGTTGAGTAAATGTACGCACGTGGTAGCCGCAGGCTTTAGCCTGCGCACTTTTTATTCTCTTCAATCATACGAATAAAAAAATAAACAAGGAGACAGTTAAATGAAGAAAATATTTAAGGCTTCTGTAATATCAGCAGCGTTTGTATGCTTTTTTCTACTTACACAACCTACTATATCAGCACAAACCAAAGCTTCCCCTGAGGAGGAGACTCCGACCAAAGCAATTCAGCATCTTGATAAGATGCTAGACCAGTTTCATATCGGAACCCTAACACCCAAGCAAGAGGAAGAAAACCACGAGCTAAAAAGAAAGATTATCCGCGGAACATTTAATATTAATGAACTTGCAAAACTGGCTTTAGCTGGACACTGGGAAAAAATAACAAAAGAAGAACAAGAAAATTTTGTAAAATTATTAACTGATCTTCTTGAGGAAAAAGCCCTGTTTTCAAAGGAACAGGTGGGTGTAAAAAACAAAGCAGCAAAAAAATACACTGTTCTTTATAAAGGGCACAAGTTTTTAAATCCTGAAAAAACACTAGCTTTTGTTACAACAAAAGTTGTGGTTCCTTCGGAAAACGTTACTATAGGTCTTAATTACAAATTAAAAAAAGACGGTGATGAGTGGCGCATCTTTGATGTTATTGTTGATGAAGCAAGTCTGGTTAGTAACTATAAATATCAGTTTAACTCAATTATAACAAAACACGGCTATCCGGATTTAGTCAGAAGAATGATAGAAAAACTTGATGAGATAAAAGGCAAACGCAATGCTGCTAACAAAAGCAGTGAATTGTAGTTGATAAAAATACCCCCTCCCTAACCCTCCCCACAAAGGGGGAGGGAATTTTAAGATAATAACTAACGACTGGCATTTATTTATCAATGACTAATAACCCTATAGAACGTTCTATTGTATTGCTTGCTGATGGAGCAAGGTCAGATGTTTTTTTTGAACTTCTAAACACTGGCAAACTTCCCAATATAAATAAATATCTGGTTCAAAATGGTTTTGCTACCACAGGAGTCACAAGCTTTCCATCTACAACAGGTCCGGCTTATCTGCCATTCTTAACAGGCGCATGTCCAAGCACATGCAACATTCCCGGAATAAGATGGTTTGATAAAACAAAATATGCAAATTCCAGCTGCCTGTCGTTACAGCGCTATAGAAGCTATGTTGGATTGGAAAGCTTCCTAATGAGCAAAGATATAAAAAAAGGGATAAAAACTGTTTTTGAGATGATCCCTGAATCATACAGCATATTTAATTCCATTACCAGAGGAGCTAGAAATAAAACAAAATACATGAGAATCTGGTATTGGTATTATGCTCATTTAACAGATCATTGGAGTTTAGCAGACAAAGCAGCTCTTAAAAAAACATTGCAGGTGCTGAATAAAGGCTGCAAATATCTTTTTACAGTTTTCCCCGGAATAGATGAATATTCACATCTTACACACCCACGTTCAGAAGCTGCTTTTGAAAGATATATCTGGTTAGACAATGCAATAGGAGAAATAGTCAGGCTTCTCAAAAGAAAAAACCAGTGGAAATCAACTGAAATTTGGCTGGTTAGCGATCATGGTTTGTCAAAAACAGATAAACATTTTTGCTTAAACACATTTCTTGAACAACATGGGCTCCCTGCATTTTATTATCCACTTATTTTCAACAAAAAGGGAAAACTGTCTGCATCTATGGTTTCCGGAAATGGAATGGCTCATATTTATTTAAAAAACAAAGATGGCTGGGATGCCAAAACCAACTATAATGAAATAAACCAAATCTCCCCTTCTCTTATAAATGATCTGATTAAAGAACCTGCCATAGATATTATTGCATGCATGGAGGCTGAAAATTCAATCAGAATTATGAGCAAAAAAGGGTTGGCTATGGCAAAGTTAGAGGCAAATAATATAATCTCTTATTTGCCGGTTAAAGGCGATCCATTTGGATATGCGCCAATGCCTGAAAAACTCAATCATTATGAATTATTGTGCAAGACATTTAGTTCAGACTACCCAAATGCCCCGCTTGAACTAGCTATGTTGTTTAAGTCATCACGAACCGGTGATATTGTACTGAGTGCATCTCCCGGGTATGATTTAAGATTAAAATATGAAAATCCGGAGCATAAAGCATCACACGGGTCTCTCCATAAAAGCCATATGCTTGTACCAATACTTTGCAATAGACAATTCAAAAATAAAATAATACGAACTGTGGATATATTGCCAACTATACTAAAATCATTAAATTTACCTGTTCCTGATAATATAGATGGGCAAGCACTTGAAAGTTAATCCCTCCATCTTCGAGGTGTTTTGATAAAAGGAGCATTGGAATGAAAATAGGAATCTTATTAAAACAGGTCCCTGACACTGAAACCAAAATAAAAATAAACACAGACGGCAAAGGGATTGATGAAAACGGAATCAAATGGATCATGAACCCTTATGATGAGCTTGCAATTGAAGAAGCTCTCCGTATAAAAGATAAAACCCAATGTGAAGTTGTAGTAATCTCCGCAGGACCTGCACGTACAATAGAAGCAATAAGACAAGCTTTGGCAATGGGAAGTGACCGTGGAATACATATAGAAACAAAAACCTCATTTACCGATCCTGCAATTACTTCTATTCTACTTGCCAATGCTGCTAAAAAAGAATCTTTTGATTTGATCTTTTCAGGCAAACAATCTGTGGATAATGACTGCGGTCAGGTTCATATTGGCGTTGCTGAAAAATTAGGCTGGCCTCATATCTCTCCTGTTGAAAAATTTTCGTTTGTTGATGAAAAGAAAATTACAGCACAAAGACCTGTTTCAGGAGGCACAAAAGAGATCATTGAATGCGATATGCCTGTTGTAATTGGATGTGAAAAAGGATTAAATGAACCAAGATATGCTTCTCTGCCGGGAATCATGAAAGCAAAATCAAAACCAGTTGAAACATTAAAAGCAGAAGATCTGCTAAATGGAGAAAATGAAATCTTGTCTATACTTAAACAAGAACTGCCGCCGGAAAGAAAACCGGGAAAAATAATTGAAGGAGAGCCGGAAGTAGCCGCAGAAAATCTGGTTAAAATACTTCGCGAACAGGCAAAGGTGATATAGTGTGATGGTTCCGGTTTGATATGCTAGATCGGAGAGGGGTTTCCTATGTTGATCTGAATTAGTCACCATTTATAGGACGAAATTTGACGAAAGGAAGGACATAATGACAGGAGATAATGAATATGGGCTTCTTTTCTAGATTATTGGGAACAGATCTGGAATCACAGAAAAGACGAGCATTCGCTAAGATTGAGAAAAATAAGTTCTATTGTGGTGATGCGTATGCACAAAACTACTCGAAGGCCGATTGGTTGACGCAACGCGGTGGTTTCTTTGTAACTTCTGGAAAGATTGATCAAGCCGAGCATGATTATAACGAGGCAATTCAGTTGTGCCCGGATTATCTTTCGGCCTATTTTGGTCTTTCGGTTGTTCACTGTAGGCGCCACAACTTCCAAACAGCGATAGAAGTTCTTCAAAACGCGCCGAACCAAGAGCACCTCCATGATTTTGATATATTGAGCCAAATGATTTTAACTTATTTAGCAATGGGTGATAGAAACAAAATTTTGCATACAGCCGAAAAGGCATTGAATGCCGCTGAGTTACCTAAAAGAAGGGAAATGCAAGAGGTGTTAAAGTCATCCGAAATGGCAAAGGCATTTATTCACCCGGTATTAGCAACAAGTGATGAAGACGCTGTTAAAAGGATTCGACTTCTAATTGAGATTATAAATGTGAATGATAATGGTGTCTTCATAAGGAACGGTAGCCAATTGGGAGATATGTTAGAGGGTTTTCAAGTTATGAAAAAATATTTAGGTTCGATGTCGGATAATGTTGGTAAAAAAGCTTTATCTGTTTTTTTTGCTACTGTCGTTATGAGCAAAAACCTATTTGTTAATTTCAAATCTGAAGTTGAGTTGTTAAAGAACATCGACGATGAATCAAATCGGCGGTTATTTGATATATTACTTTCTATAATGTGTTTTAAGGCACAACGATATTTTTGGGAAAATATTATTTCTGATCAAGAATTGAAATCACCTTTTCAAACGCTCTTGCATACATACCAGCAGATTTACATATGTGATCCAATACCCATAATAAAGGAGTATATAGACTATATGGAAAAAAATATTGGAAGCACTGAATATCAGTTTGTTGGCAATAAAGTTTGTAAAGATGTGCTCAAAATGGAATCTGAAATATTAACAGAAAAAATGGCAACAATTTATTCTCAATATTGCACTAACCAAATGGTTCGTCTTCTTAAGTTTTCATGGGATAACTATCTTAAAGACAAGGACATTATTTATGCTAACACCGAAGTAGAATTATGGAAGCTCGATATTCCATATTTCAGAACAGGCAACCAACGCATGCTCAAAACAATATTAGAAGCGCTGGAATGAATGTGAGACGTACCATTTAGAGTCTGTATTAACTGAATAGAATGAGAAATGGTAATTATGCTTAAAATCTTTTTGCTTTTAATGAAGTTTGGGTCTTTTTTGAACTTGCTTGGTTCTATATTTATAGCTTTTTCTTTTGGTAGAAACTTAGGCAATGCATATCAAGAAGATAAAAATGGGCGCAAAGTTTATTTGGCTTCCTTTTTATATCCAAGATTATTCAGGTTGGGATTAGCTTTGGTAATAATCGGTTTTTTCTTGACGTTAACACTCAACATTATGAGTTGAAAATTATCTCATTGAGGAAAACAGCTTATGACAAAAGAATTAGATCATCCAAAACTTGCAGTTTTTCAAGGTAAACAAATTAGACGAATTTTGAACAACAACGAATGGTATTTTTCTGTTATTGATGTAATCGAGGTTTTAACAGGCACAGAAAGACCCCGTAAGTACTGGAATGATTTAAAGAAAAAGCTGGCTGGCGAAGGTTACAGTGAAGTGTCC